>JBFHDT010000324.1:0-3130 GCA_041584575.1 Porticoccaceae bacterium | reverse complement strand
TGCTGGCAGGCCTCTCGAATGCGCGCCACCACGTCTAAACGCCGTTGATCGGCGATGGCCACGGTGTTCACCGGGCTGCGACCTGGCGGGAGTTCGTCGATCACCGACACATCAAGATCGGCATAGGCACTCATCGCCAGCGTGCGGGGGATAGGGGTGGCGGTCATAATCAGCTGGTGAGTGGTTAAGTTATCGCGGCGACCCTTCTCCCGCAGCGTGAGACGTTGGTGGACGCCAAAGCGGTGTTGCTCGTCGATAATCGTGAGGCCAAGATTGTTGAATTCGACCTGCTCCTGAAACAGGGCATGGGTACCCACCACCAGCTGAGCGCTGCCATCGGCAATGCCACTTAATTGATAATCCCGCGCCTTGCCCTTTAATTTGCCACTCAGCCAGCCGACCCGAATATTTAGCGGAGAAAGCCAGGCTTCAAAACTTTGCCGGTGCTGCTCGGCGAGAATTTCGGTGGGCGCCATAATCGCCGTCTGATAACCGCTGGCAATCGCTTGCAATGCGGCAAGAGCGGCCACGACCGTTTTACCCGAGCCAACATCGCCCTGTAAAAGGCGCAACATGGGCAGGGGCTGGCAAATATCGGCGCAGACTTCGTCGCTAACCCGTTGTTGGGCCGGGGTTAGCGCAAAGGGCAAGAGCTCGAGAAATTGCGCCCGCAGTTGTTGGTCTTTTGTAAAGGCGGGGGCCCCCTGCTGGCGGATGGTCTGGCGCAGGCGCTGCATACTCAGGTGATGAGCGAGTAATTCTTCAAACGCCAGGCGCTGCTGGGCCGGATGCTCACCTTTGGCCAGTTGTTCGACGGGTGCACTGGCCGGGGGGCGGTGGAGGAAGCGTAAGGCATCGACCAGGCTCTCTTGCTTGGCTTCATTGCTTAGAGTTTGGGGTAATAATTCACTGAGATGATTGGCATCGAGCAGAGCCAATGTTTGCTCGGTGATGGTGCGTAGACGGTGCTGGGTAATGCCGTCGGTAGCAGGATAGACGGGGGTGAGGTTTTGAGCCAGTGGCTCAGGATGTTTTCCGTCGAGAATCTGATATTCCGGATGGTAGAGCTCCAACCCGGCACTGCCCCGGCGCACCTCACCGTAGCAACGCATCCTCGCACCAACGACCATGGTGTGG
Source organism: Porticoccaceae bacterium (assembly GCA_041584575.1). Classification (GTDB taxonomy): domain Bacteria; phylum Pseudomonadota; class Gammaproteobacteria; order Pseudomonadales; family Porticoccaceae; genus Reddybacter. The sequence goes on along the minus strand of JBFHDT010000324.1, from coordinate 1,993 downwards.
CGCTGGGCCGCAGCAAAGTGGAAAAAGCGTAGAGTAATAAGTCCGGTGTTGTCCTGTACTTTACAAATCAAACTGCGACGTCGCCCGATGACGATATCACTGCCACGTATTTCGCCCTCTATTACTGCTTCGGTGTTGGGCTGCAAACTGCCAATGGGGCTAATGCGGGTGCGGTCCATATAGCGCAGGGGCAGGTGGAAGAGAATGTCTTGCAGAGTCGCAATCCCCAGCCGGGCCAGTTTGTCGCGCATTTGCGTGCCAATGCCACGGAGCTGAGTTACAGAAGTTTGGTCGAGGGGCGTCATAGGCTTTAGTGTAGGCCTTAAGGCTCTGGGCTCATAGTCCAGAGTTAGAGAGTGCAGGTATAAATAGCGCAGACATAAACCTGTGCATTTGGGTAAGACAGGCTATGCTAACGATAGCGTCAAAGTGAAATTCAGATGTCTATGAAAAGAGGCCAATTATGCCGAAATCTATTGAACTGCGGGAGTACATGCGTACGCCGCGCACCGTCAAACAAAACGCCACCGTTGCTGAAGCCGCACAAGTGATTATAGATAAACGGGTGTCGGGTGTCGTCGTGGTTGACGATACAGGTCAGTTGGTCGGCATGTTGTCTGAGTTAGACTGTATGCAAGCCATTGTTAGCACAGTTTACAATGGTGGTACCCCTGGGGCAGAAATAGTACGAGACGTGATGACAAAAGAGGTGACGGTTAATCGCCCCAGTGAGGACATTATTTCAGTGGCAGCCGACATGCTGAAATACAAGCATAGACGACGGCCTATTGTCGATAATGGCAAACTGGTTGGCCAAGTCAGCTGTCGACAGTTATTGCGGGCGATTAAAGACTTTGGTGGGTAAATAAGGACTTAACTTTTTTGAGTTAGCTTCGAAATTTTCGACGCTTTTTCTTCCACCTCAAGCCCCAATTTATGGGCTAAAGCTTGAGCTGTTTTTTCAACCTGTTGGCGGCTAAATCTATCGCCAATGCGTAGGGCCTCGCCGTTTTTAAGTTTTAAGCCAAGATTAAAAAACTGATAGTGCTTATTGCCGACGGTCATAGAGCCTCGGCTCTCGGTGGTAACGGCGGCTATTTCGTCATAGTTGAGCGTTACAGTGTTGCCGCCGAGCAAGCTTTTATAGCGGAATTCGAGCATTGGTTGACTGAGACGAAGATAATAATGTCGGAAACGGCCGCTGATGCTGAACCAAAAGATAGCAAAGCCAATAAGGCTAAACAGTGCACCGAAGCCAAGCAGGAATGTTTCGTTCTGCAAGTGACCGATAAAATAAGCCAGCCCGGTGCCAATGGCCATAAAGCCTAAACCAACAGTTAGCCCAGTACCGAACCCTTTATTTCGGTGGTCACCAATAATGGCTTGCTCCTCGCTGCTATCACTCGCAAAAAGTGTAGCGATAGAATCTGCATCATTGGGCAAGGTTTTGATTGAGCGTTGAAATGAAGCATTGGCCTTTTGTTTAGTACAGAATACGGGCAGTTCTATTTGACGTATAAGGTCAACACCGGGCAGCTCAGCGCTAACGCGAAGTGTCCAGACGTGGTGGTTATTGCTACCTGTGCTGGACTGGGGCAAATCAGCGGGCACTGCAAACAAAAATTGTACCGTTGTGGAGCGACTACTTTGTAACGGCTCGAACAAGCTATTATGCTGCCAGACTATACTTTGTCGAGAGTTTTTACCCTGGCGGTAATGAAGTACACAGTCGAGAGAAACGTTAACAGGCGTACCCGCAGGCAACGGTGTAGAAAGATGAATAGTGCCCGCGACGTCGCCACCAATAGCACCAGGATAGGGTTCTAGCTTGACCTTCATTTGCCCAAAGCGTCGCCAGTCCAAGGTTTTATGAATCGCCATACCAATCAGATAGATACCGACCAGCGGAAATAGCAAAATAAACCAAATCAGTTGATTACCTTTGTTGAGCTCATCGGAAAAAGCCAACAGAGCGGGGACTGCTAATAAATTC
>JBFHDT010000323.1:0-3131 GCA_041584575.1 Porticoccaceae bacterium | reverse complement strand
TTAGCATGGGCAATATTACCCAGGTACAGGCTGGCCACCGGGGTTGGAAGTAACTTCTGGCTTTTATCGAGGTCTTTGCTTGCGGCAGTCTTTTGCCCCTGCTTGAAGCGCAATACCCCCCGCGCGAGATAATGGCTGAAATAGTCGGGGTTTTTAGCGATGGCTGTGGAGTAAGCTTTCTCGGCATTGGCGAGGTTGTCGAGCATGCCCCAGGCGTGGCCGCGCAGCTCCCAGAACTGCCCTTCCCCGCTTTGTAGTGCCACGGCTCTATCGAGATATGTCAATGCTTGTTCGGGCTTTTTATCAGCCAGTGCTTGCATCGCATCGGCCTGTGCTTTGTAGGCCGGCTGGTCTTTGAGAAGACGAGTGATCTGATTCTGATAGACGGCGCGGTTGGTAATGCCACCAGGTGGGTAAGTCTTCACTTTCTCTTTGTTGGCCACCACACGCGCTTCAGAGGGTGGATGGCTGGCAAACAGGCCGGTGATAAAATCACTTTGACGGCCCTCGGAGAGTTTGACGAAGGTCTCCTGCAACGTGACAGCCCCACGGGGGTCGTAGCCCGCTCGCACCATGTATTCCATACCGTAGGCATCGGATTCGAGTTCTGCGCCCCGACCGTAACTGGCCATCCAGGCAGTGCTACCAAGTTGGGCTGCCATACCGCCAAGCTCGCCGAAGCCATTACTTTGGGCGGCCGCCCCCAGCGCTTGTGCGCCGATATTGAGTAGTGTGCCGCGGGTCATTTGTGCCGCGCTGTGGCGGGCCGCTGCATGGACGATTTCGTGGGCCAGTACAGCCGCAAGCTCTGACTCATCTTGCAGGTGCGTTAACAAACCCCGGTTGATGGCTATCTTACCGCCCGGCAATGCCCAGGCGTTGGGCACAGAATTATTGAGCACCACAAACTCATAGGGCAGGTTGGGGCGATCACTCACCGCCGCCAGCTTTTTGCCAATACTAGCGACATAGAACTGTATTTCGGGGTCAATGTAATAGCGCCCGCCCTGAGCCTGTTGGGCAGGCAAATACTGCTGGCGACCAATACTGACCTCTTGCTCGGCAGAGACCAGCGACAACTGGCGTTCGCCAGTGACCGGGTTGACAGTACAAGCGGTGGTCAATAACAGAGCAGCACATAGGCTACCCACTAAGTGTTTGCGGCGCATACTCTATTCCTCTTCACAGCAGGACCCTTATAATGACACGATAGTTTACATTTAGTTGAAGGATTCTCTGATAAAGGATACCGCGATGTTAATGGTGATTTCCCCGGCCAAAACACTGGATTTTGAAACGCTGCCAACCACCAGCGAGCACACCACCCCTGACTTTCTCGATGACTCCGAAGAGCTCATCGAACAGTTGCGCGAGATGTCGCCCCACGATGTGTCGGCCTTAATGAAAATCAGCGATAAATTGGGCAACCTCAATTTTGACCGCTACCTGAGTTGGGATAAAAAGTTCACCCTCGATAATGCCAAGCAGGCGCTGCTGGCGTTTAAGGGCGACGTTTACACCGGGCTCGATGCCGAATCGCTGTCGGGTGACGATTTAATCTGGGCTCAAGACCATTTGCGAATTCTCTCTGGCCTCTATGGTTTGCTGCGCCCACTAGACTTAATACAAGCCTATCGACTGGAAATGGGCACCAAACTGGCCAATGGCCGTGGTAAAGACCTTTATCAGTTTTGGGGCAGTAAAATTACCGATGCCCTCAATCAACAGCAATCCGATGAGAGTCTGCCGGTGCTGGTTAATCTGGCCTCCAACGAATATTTTAAATCGGTGCAGAGCAAGCAGCTCAATGCCGAAATCATTACCCCGGTATTTAAAGACTGGAAGGGCGATAAATACAAAATTATCAGCTTCTATGCGAAAAAAGCGCGGGGCCTAATGGTTGCCTACATTATTCGCAATCGTCTGAACGATGTTGAGCAAATTAAGAATTTCGATAGCGAGGGCTACGTCTATAACCCGGCTATGTCGTCAGCGAAAGAATGGGTGTTTACTCGCGAAGCAGCCACCAACTAAATCGGCTTTAGGAGTCGCGAGCAATGTCAGATAAACCCTTTTCCCAGGCCTGCGAAAATAACCAGCAAGCCATTTCCACCATTCTTGAACGAGTGTTTACCCAGGCCCAGCACGTATTAGAAATAGGCAGCGGCACCGGCCAGCACGCCGCCTACTTTGCCCCGCGTTTACCCCACCTAATTTGGCAGACCAGTGACCAGGCGGAATATCACCCCGGCATCAACGCCTGGCTCGATGCAACATCGGCCGAAAACCTGCGCCGCCCCCTGCTGTTAAACGTCGATATGCCCCAGTGGCCTATCGCCACAGTCGATGCCGTTTTCAGTGCTAACACCTGCCACATTATGGGCTGGGCCAGTGTTGTGAATATGTTTAAGCAACTTGCCAAGGTACTCAGCGTAGGCGGCACGCTCGCGATTTACGGGCCGTTTAACTATGACGGCCAATTCACCTCACCCAGCAACGCCAATTTTGACCAGTGGCTAAAAGAGCGCGGTGCCCAGCAGGGCATTCGGGATTTTGAGGCCGTCGATAAACTGGCCCGCGAAGCGGGTATGACTCTACTTGAAGATAATACTATGCCTGCGAATAATCGGCTGCTGGTATGGCGTAAAGATCGGTGAGTTAAAGGGGGTGACTTTGAGTAAAGCTGAGGTTATGTATGGGGTATATTTGTGTAAGACGCTTCATTAATTTCCGCTTTACACATGATTGCGGGGTTAACAGAAATTGTAGTACAGCTATAAATAAAAATTAAAGGGAACCTCAATTTCATTTAATGACAAGTTAAGTTTCTAAGAAAGCATCGCACAAGATTGTAGTGAAAGGATTTAAAGATGAGTAAGGTCGAAGTAAACACAAAAGGCATAAAGAATCGGCTTAAGTCCGTTAAGCCCTACAGATCAATTGCAGAATATATTTGGAATGGATTCGATGCTGGAGCCAACTCAATTGATATCGTCTATGAAACAACTGAGCTGGGCGATATTAAATACCTTTCTGTTGAAGACAATGGAAGGGGAATTCCATATCATTTACTTGATAATAAATTTAAGCCGGTACTTTCTTCGGAAAAGCGCGATAGCGAATTACAACAC
>JBFHDT010000322.1:0-3141 GCA_041584575.1 Porticoccaceae bacterium | reverse complement strand
TTTTCTGCTGCTTGGCAGGCAAAATTATAGTCGGCATTAAACTCAGCGTAAATTGTGTACAGCGGCTGGTCCTTTTTTACCCGGTCGTTGACTTTACAATGCAGGTCGACCCCAGCACCTTTATCCATGGGTGCGCCGGCAAGGCGTGCGATGCGGGCAATTTGCAGATTGTCGATGCTTTCCACAACGCCATCGCAGACAGCCAATACAGGGTGTTGTAAGTGGCCCGGTTTAAGACTGGCCTCATTTTGCCCTTGGGCTTTAATGATGGCCTCCATCTTGGCCAGTGCGCGACCGGATTCAAGAATATCCCGCGCGATAATATAGCCTTGGCCACCGCGCACATCGGCGTCGAATTCGAGGACGCGCCCGGCCAATTGCAGCGCTTTCTCGCGCAGGTCACTGGGCGCGAGTGGATTGTTATTGAGTACTTGCATGACATCTCGCGCTTCAAGCACCGGGCCAATACCTCGGCCGATGGGTTGGCGACCATCGGTAATGACCACGACTAAATGTAGGCCCATGCGATCACCGACGTATTCAAATAATTTGCGCAGGCGCATGGCGCTGGCCTGGTCGTGCATTTTGGCGGTCGGGCCGACGGGAATATCAATGAGCAAATGAGTGGCACCGGCAGCCACTTTCTTTGCCAGGATGGATGCGACCAGCTGCCCAGGCGAGTCCATCGACAGAGGGCGTTCTACGGCGATCAATATATCGTCCACCGGCGCTAGTTTTGCGGTGCCACCCCAGGCCAGACAACCCCGCTGTCGACGGACGATGTTGAGCAAGTTTTGCGGGCTTAGCTCAACCTCTGCCAACACTGCCATGGTGTCGGCAGTCCCCGCTGGCGAGGTAATGGCGCGGCTGGATGTTTTCGGAATCAGCATGCCGTGGGCGGCAATAATGGGCACCATCAACATCGTCGTGCGGTTGCCGGGTATGCCGCCAATACAGTGCTTGTCGACAACCAGGGGCTCGCCCCAATTGAGGCGCTCACCGGTTTTTACCATGGCCTCGGTGAGGCTTAGCACTTCATCCCGGTCCATGCCATTGTCAGAGCAGGCGACGAGAAAGGCGGCGATTTCGATTTTTGAATAGCGGTTTTCGACAACATCCTGGGTGATGCCCAGGTACTCATCGAAAGACAGGCGCTCACCGGCAATCTTGCGATGCACTGCACGCAGGGACTGGGGCGGGGTGGCGTGGGCAACGCGCACGGCCGTGCCCTCAGTCAAATTCAGTTGCCCGTAGGCTTGCTCGCTAAGGCCCAGTTGGCCGGGCTGAATAATGTTGTCATCATCGACGACGTTAAGTACAGCGATAATGTGGTGGCCGTTCTCTTCCTGGAGAATCTCTATTTTACTCAGGGCCTGAAAGCCCTCGCTGCGATAATAGGCACAGTTGCGGTGTAGATAGGCGACGTTCTCTTTATAGGTGTCGATGGCAACGCGGCGCAGTTTTAACGTAGGCATGACTTACTCAGAATATTATCGAAAGGGATACAACACGCAGACATAGTGTAATAAAGCTTGTTCTGTACGCCATAGGTCATAAAATACCGCCTTCTTTCATTCCCACACTATCATTTTCGCATTCCATTCTTAGAGTATAGCGGTTGAACATAGCGCAAGACACAACAGACAATTACGATGTCATTATCTTAGGGGGCGGTGCCGCCGGTTTGCTGTGTGCGGCAACGGCCGCTGCACGGGGCCGCCGCGTATTGGTGTTGGAGAAAGCCAATAAAGTGGGTAAGAAAATATTAATGTCTGGCGGTGGGCGCTGTAATTTTACGAACTACAGCATCGAGCCCGAGAATTATATTTCCAACAACCCCCACTTTTGTAAATCGGCATTAAGCCGCTATACCCAGTGGGACTTTATTGCATTGGTCGAGCGCTATGGCGTTGCCTTTGAAGAGCGCAAGCACGGCCAGTTATTTTGTCAGCATTCGGCCAAAGACATTTTGGCCATGTTGCTGAGTGAATGTGAACAAGCGGGTGTAGACATTAAAACGCGCTGTTGTGTGACTGCTGTTAAGGCATTAAAAATAGAAGCGTCCGTTGCTGCGGAAGGTAGAGACCTTAAGTATCAACTTGATATTGACGGACAAAGCCAGAGTTTGTACTGCCAGTCACTGGTCGTGGCCAGCGGGGCGCTGTCTATTCCAACCCTGGGTGGCAGCGGCATTGGCTACGACATCGCTCGCCAGTTTGATCTTCCCGTTACCGAGTGTCGGGCAGGTTTAGTGCCCTTTATGTTCAGCGATTTTATGAAGCCGATTTGTGAGCGACTTTCTGGGCTGGCACTGGAGGTGTCAGTAAGTATCGGGGGACAGGCCTTTACAGAAAATCTACTGTTCACCCATCGCGGACTTAGTGGCCCGGTGATATTACAAATTTCTAATTATTGGCATCCCGGTGATGCAATCAACATCAACCTACTGCCCGAACTGGATGCGCCTCAATGGTTGTTGGCAGCGAAGCAACAACATGGCAAGAGCCGCTTAAATACACTCCTCAATAAGCACCTGGCGAAAGCCCTGGTGAATGAACTACAGGCCCTTTGGTGGCCACAGCTGGCGGCTAGCCCGTTGGCAGAATTCAGTGATAAGCACTTGAAAGGCATCGGTCAACAGCTAAACAATTGGTGTTTGAAACCCTCTGCCAACGAGGGTTATCGCACGGCGGAAGTCACGCTGGGTGGAGTGGATACCCACAGCATTAGCTCCAAAACGATGGAGGCAAAACAACAACCAGGTCTTTACTTCATTGGAGAGGTACTGGATGTGAGTGGTCATCTCGGAGGCTATAACTTTCAGTGGGCCTGGTCGTCGGGTTATAGCGCGGGGCAATTCGTTTAGCGCTTCATCTAGCGTGCTAAAATGCCCCTTTACTATTGTTAACGCTACTGTGGCTTTTTACTTTTATGTTGCGACTCTCTGATATTAAACTTCCCCTCGACCATAGCGAGGCCGCTCTCTACAAGGCCGCTGCCGATCATCTGGGGCTTGTGGAGCAGGATTTATTGGCACTAACTGTGATTAAACGCAGTTATGACGCGCGTAAAAAGAATAATATTTTGCTGATTTATCAACTCGACGTTGAACTCGGCGAAGTGGCTGAGAAACAAATACTT
>JBFHDT010000321.1:0-3164 GCA_041584575.1 Porticoccaceae bacterium | reverse complement strand
GCTCGGACCCGGCGATATCAACCAGGCGCACCAGCCCGATGAATATCTTGCCACCGATCGCATTAAACCAATGCTGAAATTGCTTGAAGACGTTATCGCTTATTATTGTTTATAAAACCCTCAATAAAAACAAAGCATAACGTTAGGGTTTGGGCATAGACAGGCCACTCCTGATTCTCCGGCCAGATTATTACTGGCTTTGCGACCACTAAAACCAGCACAATTATCCCTGTGGTCACCCGCTATTGTGTGATCCACCGACCCGTCTCCATCGCGTGCCTTACTTAAACGCTCAACAGAAAACCGATTGCCAACAGGTTTTTGTGTGCTAACATTGGCACGATAAGATTTGTGGAAAACCACCTATGATACTGGGCGAGTTAGAAAAGCGCGTACTGCAATACCTCTGGGAAACGCCGGAGGCCGATGCAAAACAGGTGCATAAAGCGCTTACAAAACACCAGGGCGGTGCGCTTAACACCATTCAGAGCACCTTAGACCGGCTGTATAAAAAAGGGCTGCTGACCCGCCACAAGCAGGGCCACGCTTATTATTACTGTGCAAAAGTCGGGCGGGAAGCCTTGATTGCCCAACTGATTCAGAGCGTCACCGGCGACTTTATCAGGGAAGGCGAAGACAGCCTGGTTGCCGCCTTTTCTTCTGTTTCAGCCGACCTGGATGACGCTAAGCTTTCTCAACTTGAGAGGCTAATTCAACAGCAACGCCAACTGCGCAGTCAGGAAGAGTGAGATGCTGATTGATGCCACAGCGATACTGCTGAACCTACTCAATATCGCCTTATTCGGCTTATTGGCAGCAGTGGCCCTGCTGTCCTTATTATGGCCCCTGACAGCACATTACCTTCAGCACTTATCGCCGTTGACACAACAAAGAGTACTGTCGCTATTTGTCACAACACCCGGGGTTGTCAGCAGTATCTGTGTCTGCGTTTTTCTTGTTTCCCTAAATCAAAACGTAGATTTTCTTTGGTTGGAGCAACTGGCACATTGGCATCACCCCTATGTGTTCCAACTCGATAGCTGGCACAGTGTGACACTCGTGTTATTCATTCTTGGCCTAGCGTATCTGCTGACCAAAAAGGGGATGGACGCGGCCCGTCATTTGAATACGCTGAAATCCATCACCCATCTATCTCAGAAAAGAACCGGCCACGAGAGAAGTCACCGGGATATTATCGTGCTTGAATCGCAAGCGCCGGCAGCCTTTGCCGCCGGGCTTGTGCACTCTAAATGTTACATAACGACTGGGCTTATTGAGCAGGTTAGCGAGACCGAACTGGATATCATTATCGAGCATGAGCGAGCACACATTAGGCACCGAGATGTGCAGAAAAAGTTATTGTTTACGCTACTCACGTCGCTCTATCCAAAGCCCGTCGCGCGCCGTTTGAATCGACTGTTTTCCGTGGCGATGGAACAGTTGGCCGATGCCCATGTATGCCAATCGCACTGTGCCTTCGATATTGCTGAAACCCTGCTCAAAGCCGCCCGAGCGCAGCAGGTCTCTACCCACACGAATTCATTATTGGTTAATTATGTTTCGGCGGACGATGTAGACATACGCGTCAGGGCATTGATTGCCCCACAGACATTTCGATCACTCCCCTGGACTCATTGCTTACTTCTCATGGTGCTAATAACTCTGCTGTCATCCGTGGCGGTCGATGCCTTACATCACCTAATTGAAGCCCTTTTTTCCCACTAATTTTTTCGAAGACCATAGGCCGATAAATGAATTTGCGCTTTTTCAGCTTGCCAAAAATACCGACTGCCAATCGGTTTTATTTACGTATTCCGTTTGCCGTGTTTCTGGTTAGCGCCTGCCTAACCGCGCCAATCAGCCAAGGAGGAAGTACGCCAGATCTGGCCGTATTGTCATTGGAGCAAGCGGTTCAGCTTACCCTGGAGCAACATCCGCAATTAGGTGTTTTTACACATCGACGTGAAGGGTACCAAGGGCTCATTGAACAGGCTGGCGCCAGCGCACGACCCACTATTGGTTTGACCGTGGAAGATTTCGCTGGCGGTGGAGAAACCAGTGGTTTTGATAGCGCACAGTCCACTTTGTCCATCAACTGGGTGATAGAAGGGTCACGAATCGATCAACGTATTGAGTCGGCACAGGTAGCCGCCAGCCAGATAGATACCCAACGGCAGATCAAAGCGCTTGATTTGTCTGCACAGACAGCCCGGCTGTTTATTCAGGCTCTAGTCCAAGAGCAACGTTTAACGCTCGTACAGCAAGCCTCAGAGCAAGCCAAGAAAACCGTCGACGCCATCAAGAAACGTGTTGTTGCGGGTAAAAGCCCGGATTTTGAACGGCTTCTAGGCGAGGTGGAAATGACACAGAAAGAACTGGAGGCTGAAGACCTGCAGCATGAACTGGCCTCAACCCGCTATCAGTTGCGTGCGCAATGGGGTGGTGAGCATAACGATTTCCGGTTAACAGGTCAGCTCTTTACGATTCCCAAACGAGTCAATATCACACAGCAGTTTGAGCAACTCAAACAAAACCCCACATTGGCACTACTGGCCACCCAGCAGCGTATTACAGAATCAGAAATTGAGCTCGCGAGAATTGAGGCCAAGCCGCAATGGCGATTTTCGGTCGGCGTTCGGCGTTCTGAGGCAAGCGACAATGTCGGTATGGTGGCAGGTGTTTCTGTGCCTTTTGGTAAAGAACGTAGTAGCACCGGTAAAATCAGGAGCCTTCAAGCCAGGCAAGCTGAATTTGCGAGTGAATCAAAAGCTTTCCAGCGCCTGTTAGACACGCAGCTCTACGTGCTGCTACAAGAAATTCAACACAGTCATCATGTCATAGAGACTCTGCAAGAGCGAATTATTCCCGCTTTAGACAGTGCCCATGCACAAGCCACGCAGGCCTATGAAACCGGCAGACTGAGCTATCAGCAGTGGGCAACCCTACTCAACAAGAAGCTGGGTATGCAGCAAGAACTGTTAAGTGCCTTTGAAGCATTTCATTTACAACATATCGAACTTCAGCGCCTGACCGGCACAACATTGACTTTCTAAGGACGCTGCCACCGTGAGAGAAATTATTATGAACCACTCTGCTTTCCGTTTTTTACTGTTGTGTCAGCTTGTACTGGGGGCACTGCTTTTACCCTCAGTGGCCATTGCTGT
>JBFHDT010000320.1:0-3177 GCA_041584575.1 Porticoccaceae bacterium | reverse complement strand
GCTGGGGTAGAGGGGGAGATTAAATTTCTTGCTTTGTTCAAGCTCGCGTTGGGCGTAGGGTGATTGTCGTTTTGCCATGGTGTCATTCACGCGGCTTACGGCATTTTTCACGATGGGGTTGTGTACCCGAGCAGAGTTTTCTCGACTGTTGATAACGGCCCGATTCACGGCGAGAGCATCGGCAACGGAGTCTCGGCCATTATTGAGAGCACAAGCTAGGGTGCTAAGTTCGTCGAGTTTTTGTACAGCAAAACAAAGCCAGGACTTAACATCCTCATCGAGCTTCTCTTCACTGTTGAGGTCGACGGGCACATGTAATAGCGAGCAGGACGGCGCCAGCCAGAGACGATTACCGATGCGTTGATGAATAGGTTCCAGCCAATCGAGGGTTGCGTTGAAGTTATTAATCCAGATATTGCGGCCATTGATAATGCCCAGCGAAAGGATTTTGTCCTTGCCCAGCAGATCGATTGCCTGCTCAATTTCGCCTCTGGCGTTGCTGGCATCGAGGTGCAAGCCTTCAACAGGTAGATCACAGGCCAGCTTTAGGTTGTCTTGCAGTTGGCCGAAGTAAGTGGCCACTATCACCTTAAAGGATCGCTTCTGTAATTGTTGATAGATTTCAACTGCTGCTGCCTGCCACTCGGCATCGAGTTCGGTGACGAGGGCAGGTTCATCAATTTGCAGCCACTCGATACCGGTTTTGCCCAGAGTGTCGATCAAGTGCTTATAGGCATCGATAATGGCCGGTAGCAAGTCGAGTTTGTTGCCGCCATCTTTGCTCTTACCCAGGTAAAGGTAAGTCAGCGGACCAATAATCACCGGTTTAACGGGCAAACCTTGGGCGTGAGCTTCATCGACTTGTTGAATGAGAGATTCTGCATTGGGTGTGAACGTCGTCTCTGCGTCGAACTCCGGCACGATGTAGTGGTAGTTGGTATCAAACCACTTGGTCATCTCGCCGGCACTCACGCAGCAGCTCTCCCGCTCATTGGCCGAACGTCCCCGTGCAACACGAAAGTAATTGTCCAGAGCATTGCCTGGCAGGTCGCGCACGCGGGCGGGAATATGGCCGAGCATGAAGCTGGTATCCAGCACTTGGTCGTAGAGCGAAAAATCACCCACGGGCACATAGTTGAGTGCGGCTTGTTGTTGCCAGTGAGTCTTGCGCAATTCGGCCGCTATGCCGAGTAATTGCGCTTGCGAAGACTTGCTCTGCCAGTAGCTTTCGAGTGCCACTTTGAGTTCGCGTTTTTTGCCAATGCGGGGAAAGCCCAAATTGTGTGTTGTCACCATGACGGCTGTGCTCCTGTTTATGGTTTGCTGATTGGGAAGCGAGGCATTGTATTGCTGTCAACGAGTGAGCAATAATGATGAATTATCGTCAAACGATGAGATATTTTCATATAAGAAGGGTTTTATAGATGATTGAGCACAGCCACCTCAAAATCATGTCTGCGCTGCAGAAAAACGGCACTCTCACTGAGGCCGCCAATACCTTGTGTTTAAGTCAGTCAGCCCTGTCTCACCAAATACGCAGCCTTGAGAAAAAATTGGATGTTGGGCTGTGGGAAAGAGACGGCCGCTATTTGCGCCTTACTCACGCCGGACAATTGCTATTGCAAGTGGCAGAGCAAGTCTTGCCTGTGTTGGCTCAGGCAGAACAAAGCTTGAAAGCTTATGGAGAAGGGCGGCAGGGGATCTTGCGTATTGGGGTGGAGTGCTATCCCTGTTACGAGTGGTTGACCGGGGTCACTGGTGAATTTATGCGTCAAATGCCTGAAGTGGATATTGATATTGTCAGCAAATTTCAGTTTTCTGGATTAGAGGGCTTGCTCAACCACCATATTGATATTCTAGTAACCCCCGATTTAATCAAGCAGCAAGGCAGTTATTACGAGGTGCTTGCCGATTATGAACTGGTGCTGGTTGTGGCGGCAGATCATCCACTGGCGGGAGGGCCTCAGATAAGCCCCGAACAATTGGCCGCACAAACACTGCTCACCTTTCCCGTACCGCTGGAACGGCTTGATATTTATAATTATTTTTTAACCCCTGTACATCTCAAGCCCGCCGTGCACAAAGTCGTTGAGTCGCTAGAGTTAATGCTGCAAATGACAGAGCTACAGCGCGGTGTTTGTGTGTTGCCCCGTTGGCTGGCAGAGGCAAGATGTAATGGCGCCCAGCTCACGACACTGACGTTAGGAGAGAAGGGCCTGCAGAGAAAACTGTATATTGCGATGCGAGAAAGCGACAGAGAAATAGCCTATATCAGGCGCTTTATTGAAGTGGGTAGAGAGAGGGCAGACCATGCTTTTCCCGTGTTAACACAAGCCCAGTAGCAGTTGTGGTCGGGCTGACCCAGGTGCAGCTTTTTTGGATGCCGCTGTACCTGGGCTGTACCTAAGGAGAATGCTCAGTGCGAGTTTATCCTTCTAAGGTAAAACCAGCGGTTAAACCACCATCGGCAACAAACTCAGAACCGGTGGAATAAGAGCTGTCATCAGAGGCGAGATAAACCGCTAGCGTGGCCATTTCCTCAGGCTGACCAATGCGGCCAACGGGTGCTTTGGAAAACAGCGCATCAGCACTCTCACCATCGAGACCGGCATCGCTGAGCATGCGGGTCATAATGCCACCCGGGTGTATGGAGTTAACGCGAATGCCGTCGGGGCCAAGCTCCATGGCTGCGACCTTGGTCATGCCGCGCACGGCAAATTTACTCGCGCAATAAGCGACACCACCGACGGCTCCGCCGAGACCCGCGATAGATGAAATATTAATAATCGATCCACCACCGGCATCTTTCATCGCACTGGCAACACTTTTCATACCGAGAAAAACCCCAACCTGGTTGATATTGATCGTCTTCATGTACTTCTCGACTGTCATTTCCTTGAGCATACCCAGATCGCCGATACCGGCATTGTTCACCAGCACGTTGAGCTTGCCGAATTTGGCAACAGTAGCGGCAACGGCAGCTTGCCAATCACTTTCACAGGTCACGTCGAGGTGCGTATAAGCGGCTGAATCACCGATGTCGCTGGCGGTTTGCTCGCCTTCAGCATCGAGCACGTCGCAGAGCATGACCTTGGCGCCACGTTCAACAAAAATACGGGCTTCGGCAGCACCCTGACCACGGGCGGCGCCACTAATGAGAGCGACTTTTCCTTCGAG
>JBFHDT010000319.1:0-3183 GCA_041584575.1 Porticoccaceae bacterium | reverse complement strand
TGACGAAAAAAGCCAAAACGACTTCGTTACCGATATCGATCACATGGCTGAAAAGGAAATCATCGATCAACTGCGTAGCGCCTACCCCGACCACTGCTTTATTGGAGAAGAGTCGGGCGCTACGAAAGGTGGCGATAGTGACTCTCAGTGGATTATCGATCCTCTCGATGGCACCACGAATTTTATTCGCGGCATTCCCCACTACGCTGTATCCATTGCCTTTCGGCACAAGGGCCGTATAGAACACGCGGTCATTTACGACCCCATTAAACAGGAAGAATTTACCGCCAGCCGTGGCCGTGGCGCCCAGCTCAATGGCTCACGAATTCGCGTATCTGGGCTCGACCAGCCCCGCAGCGCACTCTACGCCACTGGCATCCCCTTCAGCGGGCAGCCCTTTGAGAATATGCAGCCCTACCTAAATTGCATGTCCGACCTCGCCGACCATTCGTCCGGCATGCGCCGTATGGGCGCGGCCTCTCTCGACCTGGCCTATGTCGCCGCTGGTCGCGTCGATGCCTTTTGGGAAATGTATTTACAGCCCTGGGATATTGCCGCTGGTGTTTTACTCGTGAAGGAAGCCGGCGGTAGAGTCGCCGATTTTCAGGGTGGCGATAGCTACCTCAATAGCGGGCACATAGTTGCTTGCACTCCGCGCTTGCTAAAACCAACACTTAAAACAGTCGGCAAACATCTCGGTCATTTACGCTAGAACTGGTCTCGACCGACTGACGGTACGCGGACAACAATCTAAACCACCAGACCTGCTCATCGTTCAAGACAAAGCTAGGCGGTGTACAATGCTGACTGTTATTGAGGGGGCGCTATGAGCTCAGAACAGGACTCCGAAAAAACCACCCACTTTGGCTTTAGCGAAGTGGCCGTGGAGAAAAAAGCCGAGCGCGTTGCTGACGTGTTCCACTCGGTCGCCGCTAAGTACGATATCATGAACGATCTCATGTCTGGCGGCATTCATCGCCTCTGGAAACGCACCACTATCGAGCTATCCGGGGTGCGCCCCGGCCACACGGTACTCGACATTGCAGGCGGCACTGGTGACCTCAGCCTCAAGTTCTCGCGACTGGTTGGCGAGCAGGGTCGCGTCATTCTCGCCGATATCAACGATTCCATGCTCAGCGTCGGCCGCGACCGTCTAATCGATAGCGGCGTGCTCAACAACGTCAGCTTCGCCCAGGCCGACGCACAATTCCTGCCCTTTGCTGACAACAGCATAGACTGCATCACCATCGCTTTTGGTCTACGCAATGTCACCGACAAAGATCTCGCACTACGCTCTATGCTGCGCGTACTTAAACCCGGTGGGCGCTTACTGGTACTCGAATTCTCCAAACCTAAGAACCCCTTGCTAGCAAAAATTTACGATACCTATTCTTTCCAAATTCTACCCCGAGTTGGCAAGCTGGTTGCCGATGATGCTGACAGTTATCGTTATCTGGCGGAGTCCATTCGCATGCACCCCGACCAACAAACACTCAAAGGCATGATGAGCGATGCCGGCTTCAGACATTGCCAGTACTACAATATGACCGGCGGCATTGTCGCCCTGCACCGAGGTATTAAAGGGTGAACAAAACGGCCATCGCACTGGCCTGCGAAAGCATCAGTAAAGCACTCAATCGGACCCTAGAATACGACCTGCAAACTCCACAAAAGCTACGTGGGCTGGCAGGAAAAAATTTGTTAATCGAATCCACGGCACCGCGTTTTACCGTATCGCTATTATTCACTGACAACCAGTTGATTATCATGCCCAGTGATGAACACACTGCGCCTTCCATGCTTAGCGGCACCGCCCCTGCCCTCATCCGATTACTACTGGCAGGTGATATAGAGGTCGCCGAGAAGTATCAGGTCGACGTTAGCGATGAAGATGAGCTTATCCCCGCTCTACTGACCCTGAGTCGCGAAATTGACATCGACTGGGAAGCCCTGCTCGCTGAGCACACGAGTGACGTAGCCGCCCACTTTGTCGGTAAATCTCTACGTAAGGCACAACAATTACAACAAGATATTGTCGCTCGCAGCAAAAGCGGCTGGGCCACCTATAAAACGGACGCGAACCACACCAGTAATACCGATAACGACGCCGATCAGCGCAATAGCGACGACAAACAGCGATCACCGCTGGATCTTATTGGCGCTCAGCTGAAAGTCCTGTTGCCGTGAGTCAATCGTAATGTCACGCCTGACCCGAGCCTTAAAGATTGCGCGAATCAGCCTACGCTACCGTCTGGACACCTTTGCCAGCAGTTCAAGAATTAACGCTGTAGGCGTTCAGGCCTCCCCCTTATTCATACGCTCTATACTCTGGGTAACGGCTTTTTTGCCTGCACCCGAGGCACCTCGGGGCGAACGCTTGCGCCGCGCATTGGAAGAACTGGGGCCGGTCTTTGTCAAATTCGGCCAGCTCCTTTCGACCCGGCCCGACCTTATTCCTGCCGATGTTTGCCAGGAACTCGACCAACTGCAAGACAATGTGCCCCCCTTTGAATCGACGGCGTTCATTGCCATTGTCGAACAAGCTTTGGGGCAACCCGTCGACCAGCTTTTCAAAAGCTTTGACCCCAGCCCCCTTGCATCGGCCTCCATTGCTCAGGTACACGCCGCCGTACTAGAAGATGGCCGAAAAGTTATAGTCAAAGCGGTACGGCCCGATATTAGAACCATCATAGAGCAAGACTGCTCACTAATGCTCAGTCTTGCACGGCTAGTAGAAAAATACCTCGCCGACGGCAAGCGCCTACGCCCGGTTGAAGTCGCCATAGACTACCGTACAACAATTATTGACGAACTAAATTTGCAACGTGAAGCCGGTAATACAGCAATGCTACGTCGCAATTTTGAAGCGTCGCCCCTGCTCTATATCCCAGAAATTTACTGGCCCTATACGAAAGAAAACGTACTCGTGATGGAGCGTATTTACGCCACCCCAGTCACCGATGTTGAAACTTTGCAAGCCACCGGCACTGACTTCAAGGTACTGGCTGAACGCGGTGTTGAAATTTTCTTTACCCAAGTGTTTGAGCACAATTTTTTCCATGCTGACATGCACCCCGGTAATATTTTTGTCGATGCGTCAAAGCCACGACTGCCAAAATATGTCGCCATTGACTGTGCCATTGTTGGCAGTCTTTCCACTGAGGATCAGTACTACCTGGCGCG
>JBFHDT010000318.1:0-3193 GCA_041584575.1 Porticoccaceae bacterium | reverse complement strand
GGTGACTTTTTCAAAGAGTGCGTTTACTGACTTGATTAGTGGTGAGGTGGTTGATCATAATGTTGATCCTCTTGTATCACGCGTTTTTGTAGAGAGTTTATTACCTAAATGAAATAACCAGCTTATATCCTCGGTTATTTAGCCATTTTTATTAGGAGATTTACCATGGCTTTTGAACTACCCGCATTACCCTATGCTAAAGATGCATTGGCACCCACTATTTCTGCTGAAACGATAGAGTTTCATTATGGAAAACACCATCAAACCTATGTCAATAATTTAAATAACCTGGTGCCTGGTACTGAATTTGAGGGCTTGTCACTGGAAGAAATTATTACTAGATCAAGTGGCGGTATTTTCAATAATGCAGCACAAATTTGGAATCACACCTTTTACTGGAATGGTTTAACGCCTAATGGAGCGGATGCTGTTACAGGTGATTTGGCCAAAGCTATTGATTCTGCATTTGGTTCTTTTGAAAAATTTAAATCAGACTTTGCAACTTCAGCAGCAACTAACTTTGGTTCAGGCTGGACATGGCTGGTAAAAAATACCGACGGTAATCTTGAGATTGTTAATACCAGTAATGCCGGCTGTCCTTTAACAGACGGACAAACGCCACTTCTTACCTGTGATGTTTGGGAACATGCCTATTACATTGATTTTCGCAATGCTCGGCCAAAATATATTGAGTCGTTTTGGACATTGGTCAACTGGGATTTTGTCGCTGCCAATTTTGCATAATCGCCTTTGAAAAGCATTATCAGGTACTATCTGTTGCTGTAGGCAAGGGCCTTGTCATGAGAGCGTTTTATACGCTCTCTGTCCGGTGCGATAAGCACTATTGTAGTACCTGGTAGTACTTGGCTATGCTAATCTCGATCGAAGGTTGTGTTAGGCTGAGTAAAAAAGTAGACGACATAAGTGCTAAATTAGACAAAAAACAACAAGACAGAGGTTACAGAGATGGACACTATTTCAACGATGGAATTTATTAACTTCCTTTTTCGCTGGGGGCATTTGCTCTTCGGTATCACCTGGATAGGTCTGCTGTACTATTTCAACTTCGTTCAGGGCGGCTATTTTAAACAGGCGACACCCGAAGCCTTGTCCGATGCAAAAGCCAAATTGGCGCCAAGTGCGCTTTGGTGGTTCCGTTGGGGTGCTATGTTTACCTTCATCACCGGCGTATTTTTGTTGATGGGTGTGCAAAAGCAGGGCGTGATGAATCAATACATCGTTGCCGGTGCACTGTTCGGCACGTTGATGTTCCTCAATGTGTGGTTGATCATTTGGCCAAACCAAAAGATTGCACTGGGTATGGTTGAAGGTGACGGCCCTGCTGCAGCCGGTAAAGCGCTGCTGGCTTCGCGTACCAATACTTTGTTCTCTGCCCCCATGGCGTACTGCATGCTGGCTTCTCCACATATTGGCTACGGTGCAGACAGCTTGCTCAGTGTCAATGGTGGTGGCACAGCCCTCTATGTTGTGCTGGCTTTAATTGCAGCACTTGAAGTGAATGCCATTGTTGGCAAGCAGGGGCCAATGACAACCGTTAAAGGGGTGATTCATTCTAGCCTGGGGCTGACAGCAGTTATGGCTTTGATTTTCCAATATGTCTAAGGCATAAAGCCATAAAAAAACCGGCCATCAAGGGCCGGTTTTTTTATGGGGCCAGTTCGACAAAAGTGTATAATTCTATTTGTTTTGCCACCCGAAAATACAGTGATTGAGAATGACAAAAGATAAGCCGAGTCGCCAAGAGCCCTTTATTGCCCGGCGCGATGAATCAGCTCCTTCGCGAGCTGGCTTGACAGCGAAGAAAAAAAATCCGCGTCCCACCGATCCCCAACCTGCTGCTGCAGAAAAAAAGTTAGGTTTTATCGTACTTTGTTTTATTGTCGCGCTATTGAGCGTTTGTCTGACTGCGCTGTCTGTTTTTTCCTGGCGGCAGGGGCAGTCTCAGCAGTACCTACTGCAGCGTTTCGAAGATCTTGGTGGACGCCTGGAATCTAGTGACGAGTCGATTGCCCAGTCGGGTGCTGTGTTGGCGATGAAAATTAGCAAGCAAGAAGAAACGCTGGCAACGCACTGGTCGGAGATTAAAAAACTTTGGGGGGTTACTAATGATCGTAATAAGAAAGCCATCAAAGCTTTGCAGCTTGCCGATGGCGCAACTAAAAAGGGGTTGAAAAAGACACAGCAGGCGCTGGCTTCTTTGCGGGCTGACCTGGGCAGTGTACAAACAAGCCTGAAAGCGGTACAGGCTGATGTGAAGAAAGTAAATAGTGCTTCATTGGTAGCCAGTGCACAAACGGATGATTTCCACCGTCAGTTAACTAGCCTGGAAAGTAAACTTAAGGCTGTCGATAGTGAAACTGCTAGCCTGCAAAAACTGATTGAGAAAAACCGTCAGAGTCAAAGCCTGCGTTTGGCCGAGTTTGAGCAAGCGGTGAAATCTATAGATGCCTTTAGACGGCAAACCAATGAAAAATTTAGCCGCTTACATCCTGGTACATCAGCGCCTTAGCGTGTTGGTGCTGGTGGTGGTTTTACTGAATAAATGAGAGAGATGTTATGACTGTTATTCGTCAACAAGATTTAATTCAAGGTGTGGCCGATGCGCTGCAGTTTATTTCCTACTATCACCCCGTCGATTTTATCAAGGCGGTTGATGAGGCTTACCAGAGAGAAGAGTCACAGGCAGCAAAAGATGCCATGGCGCAAATATTGGTCAACTCACGTATGTGTGCTATGGGCCATCGGCCAATTTGTCAGGACACAGGCATTGTTACCGTCTTCCTCAAAGTCGGTATGAATGTGCAGTGGCAGAGTGAAATGAATGTCACGGATATGGTCAATGAGGGCGTGCGACAGGCTTATATGTATCCTGATAATATTTTGCGGGCTTCTATTCTCGATGACCCCGACGGTGCCCGCAAGAATACGGGTGACAATACCCCGGCGGTTATTCATTACGAAATCGTCGCCGGTGACAAAGTCGAAGTCTATGTTGCGGCCAAAGGCGGTGGTTCAGAGGCCAAGGCCAAGTTTGCCATGCTCAACCCTTCAGACTCCGTTGTCGACTGGGTGCTCGAGCAAGTGCCGAAGATGGGTGCGGGCTGGTGTCCGCCAGGGATGCTGGGCATTGGTATTGGCGGCACTGCCGAAAAGGCTATGTTGCTGGCGAAAG
>JBFHDT010000317.1:0-3204 GCA_041584575.1 Porticoccaceae bacterium | reverse complement strand
CTGCCTTCCGCGCGAAAAAAAGCCCGTCATATGCTGGTACAGGCTTTGTATCAGTGGCAGTTAGCGGGCGATAGTATTGGCGTTATTGAAGCGCAATACATGGCTGAAAAAGGCATGGCGAAGGCGGACTCTGAGTTTTTTCGAGAGTTACTGCATGATATACCCGCCAGGCTTGACGAACTCGATGCTGCCTACCGGGAGTTTCTCGATCGCGATCCGGAGGCGCTGGACCCTATTTCCCTCGCGGTGTTGCGGATTAGTGTTTATGAGTTACTACACCGAGTTGATGTGCCCTACCGCGTGGTGATTAACGAATCGGTCAATCTGGCTAAAACCTTTGGCCCGACAGACGCTTACAAATATATCAACGGTGTTGTTGATCGTGTCGCTGCACGAGCACGACGTGTCGAGATTGCCAGTAGTAAGGGTTAGTAGCCTGGCGATACGAGTAGCTCGTAGATGCGTCAGGTTATTTAGAGGCACGTTGAACAGAGGCTCTGAAAATAATGGCCGCTGATGAATTTAGCCTTATTGCTCAGTATTTTACTGCCTGTGGCGCAGCAGGCCTCGATACTTTGTTGGGTGTCGGGGATGATTGTGCACTACTGGCGCCGCCCGCCGGAGAGCTTCTGGCGGTAACAACGGATACTTTATTGGCCGCTGTTCACTTCCCCCTCGATTCTCCCGCCCGGCTGATTGCCGAGCGAGCGCTGGCCGTCAATCTCAGTGATATGGCCGCAATGGGGGCGACGCCGCGCTGGTTTCAATTGGCACTGACTATGCCCAGCGCCAATCAGGATTGGTTGGCGGAGTTTAGTGCGGGTTTGAATGCCATGGCCTGTCGATTTAATTGCGCTCTGGTCGGTGGTGATACCACGCGTGGTCCGCTGACTATCAGTATTACCTTAATGGGTACTGTGCCCTCGGGGCAGGCCCTCAAGCGCGACGGTGCAAAGCCCGGCGATACGATTTATGCCACGGGTAACCTGGGTGATGGTGCGGGAGCCCTGGCGGTGCTTGAAGGTAAGTTATCGACCAGCGCTGAGGATGCCGCCTATCTTAAAGAGCGATTTTGGCGACCCCAGGCCCGCGTTACCGAGGGCTTGGCAATAAGACATTTCGCCTCTGCCGCTATCGATATTTCCGATGGTCTGTTGGCTGATCTTGGGCATATTGCCAAGGCCAGCCAGGTTGGCGCCGTGGTGAGTGTCGATACGCTGCCTCTGTCGCAGGCTCTGTGTCGCGCTGCAGACCCAGAGCGCCGACTGAACTGGGCGTTAAGCGGCGGCGATGATTACGAACTTTGTTTTACCGTGCCAGCGGATAAGATCGCGCACTGTCAGCGCCTAATTGATGAGGGCAGGTTGACGGCTACGCCGATTGGCAAGATTATCGAAGGGCAAGGTGTGCGCTGCGTCGATAAGCAGGGTATGCCCTTTGAAATTTGCGATTCCGGGTACCAACACTTTTAATGAGAGCGTGATTTGAATGACGTCCTTGCATAAGCCGACCTTTTCTTCTTTGCGTCAAGATCCCATCCTGTTCCTGGGCTTGGGTTTTGGCAGTGGTTTGTCGCCTTTTGCTCCTGGCACTGCTGGCACAGTAGTGGCCCTGCTATTCGTGCCCTTATTGGCGTTGCTATCGACCGGCTATTTATTGGCTGTGCTGCTCATTGCCAGCCTGATGGGTATTTATATTTGCGCTTATTCTGCCAGGAAGCTGGGTGCCAAAGACCCGTCCAGCATCGTATGGGATGAGTTTGTCGGTTTGTGGATTGCCCTGGCGGGGTTTCCTGTAAGCTTTTTCTGGCTGCTCAGCGGCTTTGTGGTGTTCCGCTGCTTTGACATTCTTAAGCCCTGGCCCATCAGCGTGCTGGATAGAAAGGTACCGGGTGGTTTGGGTATTATGTTGGACGATATTCTCGCGGGAGTGATGACATGGTTGGTGTTGCGTTTGGTTGCCAGTGTGTTGGGTTTAAGTGTATGAAAATGAAAGATTTGTGTGCCGTATTACTGCTATCTGTCTTCAGTACACAGCTCCTTGCCGCCCCAGAGATTATCGCTTCAGGCTTATTCAAAGATAAGGCTCTACTGACGATTGACGGCAAACCACGTTTGTTAAAAGTTGGTGCAAGTAGCCCTGAAGGGGTGACGTTACTAAATAGTGATAGCCAGCGGGCGAAGATCCTTGTTGAGGGGCAGACGCTGACTTTACACTTGTCTGAGCGGATATCTACGGCGTTTAAAAAGCCAAAATTTTCCGAGGTGAAAATCCCCCGCAGCCGTAATGGGCACTATTTTACGGCAGGCGCGATTAACGGTCGGCCGGCGAAGTTTATGGTCGATACGGGAGCGACAGTCATCGCCATGAATATTAATGAGGCTCGCCGGCTGGGTATTGATTTGCGCCAGGCTAAAGCTGGCATGTCATCGACGGCGGGGGGGATGGTTGAAACCTTTCGTGTAGTACTTGATAAAGTGAGTGTTGGCAATGTTACCCTGCACCGCATTCCCGCCTCAGTGGTTGATGGCGATTTTCCCGAGCAAATACTCCTCGGTAATAGCTTTTTGAGTAAAGTGGAAATGACGGAACAAGCTGGCGTTTTGGTGTTTCGCAAAAAATATTAAGGTTTTCTTCGGCCGGCAGCTGCGCTATCTGTCGAGCGATATTCGCGATTAAATATTAAATTGAGGCTTACCCATGAGTGCCCTGGCTAAACGTATTATCCCCTGTTTGGATGTGGAGAACGGACGTGTTGTTAAAGGCGTGCAGTTTGTCGATATTCGTGATGCGGGTGATCCCGTAGAAATTGCCCGGCGCTATGACGAGGAGGGTGCTGATGAAATCACCTTTCTCGATATTACCGCCAGCCATGAGGGCCGGGATACAATGCTACACACAGTCGAGCGTATGGCTAGTGAGGTTTTTATTCCCCTGACCGTAGGCGGCGGGGTACGTAAGCTGGAAGACATTCGCGCTCTACTACAGGCGGGGGCCGATAAGGTCGGTATTAACTCTGCCGCCGTTAGCAATCCGGAGTTCGTGCGCCAGGCCGCCGAAAAATTTGGCTCTCAGTGCATCGTCGTGGCCATTGATGCTAAGCAAGTGGATGCGTCAAAGGGCGAGCAGCGCTGGGAAATATTTACCCACGGTGGGCGCAAACCGACGGGTCTTGATGCCGTGGCGTGGGCGGTGCAGATGGCG
>JBFHDT010000316.1:0-3215 GCA_041584575.1 Porticoccaceae bacterium | reverse complement strand
CGATCCAATCTGGCACCATCCAGGTCAGCGTAATCAGAAAAGGCATCCAATTCACTTTCTGCCTTTGAAAAGGTGAGTAGGGTTGTTAAGTGACCAATCTCATAACCGATATAGGCCTCAAATCCGTCGATTTCCATATCGCCGATATTGTCTTTCCAGGCGCTTTCACTAACGGAAGGCGGGGGCGTAGCGTAGTCATAGATATAGTCGTCGATATTAGTTTTAAAGTAGGTAATACCGGCAGAAAAATGATCTGCGCCCAGCACAGCATCTTCATAGGCGATGGATATTTCGTTGTTGGTGCCTGTTTCTGCGTCGATGCCTGGATTGGCTGTATCAAATAAACCGGCGCCCACAAACACTTCCCCAATTTCGGGGCCTTTAAATAACTGCGTGGTGCTGACCTTAAACAACAGGTTATCGGTGAGTGCATATTCCCCGGCTAAAGCGAATGTTGTTTCGCGAAAGGTGTCATCAGTGACCACTGAATCTAGATCATAACTGTCATAACGCAAGCCCGGTATGAGGGCGAATTTATCGGTAATCTGAAAACGATCCTGAATAAAGAGGCCAAGGTTTGTTGCTTCCTCAGAGGAGTTATCTTGTGCGCCGTTGGCATAATTTGCGTCGTAATCAGTCTCGTAGCGAATACGTTCAAGACCGTAAGTGAGTGTGTGACGATCAAGTTCAGTTTCACCGAGTACATTAATGCCACTGTTTTTTGCTTCTCCGGTAATCATGCCGGCAGAATCAGCAAAAGCAGGGTTTGATTCCCAGGCTCTCTCATCGCGCTCCAGTTCGCTCTTTGTGGTGAACAGCGCTACTTTTAAGGAAGAGTGGTCGGACCACAGCAGGTCGTAATTCAGGGTTAAGGTGTCGCGGGAAAATTCTGTGGGCCATAAGAGCGGGATATTTAATGAATTGGTTATGGCTAAATCGGTTGCCAGACCCATATCCGGCCGATAGCTATAATCGCCTTCGTCTTCATAGCTTTCATAACCGAGTTCAAAACGCTGTGTTTCAGAGAGATCCCAACCAAATTTAATGAGGGCGTCTTTCACATCGCCTTCAAGCCCTTTGACCTCACCATCTGTGCCTGGGATTTTAGTACCCGCTGCATCCTCAATTTCACCTCCGCCGACTTCATAGTTGTCGCGACTAATCGTGTTGTAATAGGCCAATACGTCGAGGGTGTCTGTTAGCTGGCCAAAGCCCGTGAATGCATAGCTTTTACCGTAATTGTCCCCGTAGGATGTCTGTAATCTTGCACCGAATTGATCGTTGTCTTGTAATAATTGCCTGGCTGATTTTGTTTCAAAACGCACGGCACCGCCCAAACCGCCATTGACCACCGAATTGGTGCCTATTTCAATATCAACAGATTCCAGAATATCTGCATGAATCTGTAAGTTGCCCATGTGGTGATACATGTAGGTATTTTGGTTGGCGCCATCAATGGTGATGCGCAAATCTTTGTCGTCCATGCTGCGAATCGTTATACGTTGATTTAATGAATGTGCACCACCCACATCAATACCTGGGATGGTGCGTAATAAATCACTGACGTGGTCAGCTTGCTTAATAGCGATAGCGTCTTCCTTAAGATTGAGTGACGACGCTTTAACCTGAGTAGCCCAGGTCGTGAGCTCTTCTATTGGCTGTATATCTCCTTGAACCGCCTCTTCTGCTAGCACTGTACTTACTACAGTAGAGACAATAATTACTGGGAAAAGGGCCTGTTTATTCATGAGTAACGACTCCAGTGATGAATTTTCGTAAATGGTAATGATTATCACTTGTAATGTAAATAAGAATCATTAGCATTTAGGAGTGCTGGCCGAATACTCATTGCATTTGCTGAGTACCACAAAAGGTGAGAGCAGGTTCCGATAGACTGAAGGAAGCGCAATACTTTTTGCCCCCATCACTTTTATTGGACATTTGATGGCTATAAAACCCTGACAAGTGGCAGGGGCAGCTTCAGGTGTTTCCGTGTATTACTGTTTCTTGTCTTATTGCTACGTACCTTCTCACTACTTGTCTCGTTGCTTGCATTTATAGGGTGGCAATAAGTGAGTTATCAATAACCGTTTATTCTGTTTGACATAACTATTTTTGATCGACCTTTCCAGAACTATTTGCTTGGCTTTGGTTCTTTCTTGTCGCTATCCGTCATCACTAAAAGCTATATACTCAATAAACAAAATTTATAATTTATGTGTTTTTTACACACTTAACTGAAGAGTACGGGGGATTTATGTCTGACTTCGATACGATAATTAAAGGCGGTACTATTATTGATGGCACCCGATATCGCGAAAAATTTGTTGGCGATATCGGGATAAAAGATGGCTTGATTGCAGAAATTGCACCGGGCGGTATTGACGCTGCGCGGGCGGATAAAGTTATTGAGGCAAGTGGGCTAAATGTGGTGCCGGGTTATGTCGACCTGCACACCCATTACGATGGCCAGTTACTTTGGGATCCTTACCTCAGCTGTTCCAGCTGGCACGGTGTGACCTCCATGGCGATTGGTAATTGTGGCTTTGGTTTTGCGCCGGCTCATCCCCACGAACGCGAGCGCTTGATGCTGTCCATGGAGCGGGTTGAAGCGATTCCGTTGGCGACGATGAAAGCGGGTATGGATTGGGATTGGGAAACCTTTCCCGAGTGGCTCGATTCTCTGGAGCGTCGACCCAAAGGTGTGAACGTGATGAGCTTTGTGCCCCTCAACCCTTTGATGGTGTATGTCATGGGCATGGACGGCGCTAAAACCCGCGAGCCGACCAAAGAAGAGTTGGCTGAAATGCTGCGATTGATGGAAGAGTCCCTCGACGCTGGCGGTGTGGGTTACACCATGCAACGCCTGGGTGATGGCTTTACCTCGGTACAGCGCGACTACGATGGCACGCCCATGCCGACCGACACTATGTCAGACGAGCTGGTGCTGGAATTTGCCAGAGTACTTAAAGGCCGTGGCGAAGGCATTATTCAGCTCACGCAGGCCAAAGATGACGTGGTTTCCGATCTCGATTTTGGTGCCGATCTCGCTGAGGCGAGTGGCTGCCCCATTTTATGGAACGCTGTGCAGGTCAATGAACGCCATCCCCATCAGCACCGCCGCATGCTGCGCTGGGCTGATGAAAATCGTGAAAAGGGCCATGAGATTTGGATGCAGGCCATCACCACGCCCAACGATCTTCGCTTTATGCTCG
>JBFHDT010000315.1:0-3221 GCA_041584575.1 Porticoccaceae bacterium | reverse complement strand
TCGGATCAGGTAATTCACCATCGGCGATACTTTCTGCCAGCAAGGCCCGTTCGTTAAGCTCACTGCCCTTTATCCAGGGGTCGTTGTTAACGGCATGGTGGATGGCTTGCTGTAGACTCAGTGCAGACTGAGGGGAAATAGTCGGCTCCGCCCAGCCCTTGCTAATAAGACTTAGCGATATTAGCGCCAAACCCATAACTGCATTTTTCATTTCTGCTCTCGATATTACTTTTATTAACCACTACCCCACCCAAAGAAGTGAGTAAGCAGCCAATAATTTGATGAGACCGCCAAGTAGCGGTTGACATAATCAGGAGCAAAATAACGGCTCCCACTATCCAGTAGCACCTATGCGCAGGCGCAACTATCTTGCCTTAGTGGGAAATGGGGGGGCGAAACAGGAGGCTACGAGTGGCAACGGTGCCTTGAAAGGCCGACTCAGCCAAAGCAGCGTTAGAGGTAAAAAAGGTTGATGACGTCAAGTTATTCGGCAAATAGACAGAGCACAAACCCGGGCAGCAATCACACTCAGACTGGCAATCATCTGCCGTACCCATGTTAACCATCTTCATACTAACCGTATCAACAATCATAATATGGCCGGTATCGCTATCACCCGTCTCCATGCCACTGTGGGGAGAGTCGTTCAAAGCGATGTGAACGGAGGCAGCAAAATGACCAGTAGTCATACCCGCCTGAGCCGGGCTGAGGGAAACAAAGACAAACAGTAATGCCAACCCATAAGACAAAAATCGCCTGAAAGGAGAGAAAGATGCACCCTTTGGCTGACGACATGTTGTAGTGTTTTTGATCATATCTGTCCAGTAGACCATAGTCGTTAACAGCAGTTCAAGGCCAATATTACAGTCATCTAATACTTGAGCTATTGGCAACACATACACCAGGCTTTGGCCCTGAACAACTCAGCTATGCACCAAAACAGCATGCCTACTGCTTGATTATATTTCGCTATGCAAATATAGTTGTCGCGATGAATAGTGACGAATACGCCAGTCTGTTTAAATGCCTCTCAGAGCCTGTGCGCCTGCGCATACTTTTCCTGCTGCTCGACAAGGGTGAACTTTGCGTCTGCGACATCGTCGATACCCTGGGCCTCTCGCAAAGTGTCGTGTCACGCCATCTGGCCTACCTCCGCAATAACAACCTGCTCAGCACACGCCGTGAAGGTGTCTGGATTTATTACCAGGTCATTAAAGTGTCACCTTTTATTGATAATCTGCTGGCCTTGTTTCACCAGTCAGCTGAAAACTCAGTCTCACTTCAGGCTGATCTTAAGCAATTCAGTACCTGCGCCAATAGAGACTGCACTTAAACCACTACCTGTCAAACCCTTAGGAGCCACACAATAACGCCGCTTATATTTATCGACGCGTACATCTGCAAAGCAAAACATTTGTTTATACGCATATACATGTTTAACTAAATTCACGCTTAGACAATCCATGAAGAGGAAACTCTAATGACAATCAAAATTGGGATTAATGGTTTTGGCCGTATGGGTCGCCTGGCCCTTCGTACCGCCTGGGATTGGCCGGAACTGGAGTTCGTACATATTAACGAGCCAGGCGGCGATATTGCCACTGCGGCTCATCTTCTAAAATATGACTCCGTTCACCGCACCTGGGCCCACGACGTTAACGTCGATGGCGACAAGATTATCATTGACGACAAAGCCGTTACGTATACACAACATACAGCCCTAGAAGCCTCCCCCTGGGCGAGTTCTGACGTCAACTTATTACTTGAATGTTCAGGCAAATTCAAATCAAAGCAAGCCCTGTCTCCACTTCTAACATCACCAGACAAAGGTAACGGCATAAAAAAAATCGTTGTCTCCGCACCCATTAAAGATGGCACCTTAAATATTGTCATGGGCGTTAATGACCATCTCTATCGCGCGCAAGAGCACCACATCGTCACGGCAGCATCGTGCACGACCAACTGTCTGGCGCCGGTCATTGACGTCATACAAAAAGAACTGGGCATAAAGCACGGCAGTATCACCACCATTCACGACATCACCAACACCCAGAGTATTCTTGATGAGTATCACAGTGACCTACGTCGCACTCGCGCCAGTGGCTTATCGTTAATACCAACCACGACCGGATCGGCCACGGCCATTGCCGAAATCTTCCCCGAATTAAAGGGTCGCCTGAACGGTATCGCGGTGCGCGTACCCTTAGCGAATGCCTCGCTGACCGATTGCGTGTTTGAGGTTGAAACCCCAACTACTATCGAGTCAGTGAACAAGGCCTTACAGGACGCTGCTAACGGTAGATTAAAGGGTATTTTGGGCTATGAAGAAACGCCTCTGGTCTCTGTCGACTACACCGATGACACTCGCTCCAGCATTATTGATGCGCCCTCAACCATGGTCATCAATAAAACACAGGTAAAAATTCTCGCCTGGTACGACAATGAAATTGGCTACGTTAATCGCATGATGGAGCTGGCGCTAAAAGTGGGCGCCTCTATGAACCACTCATCGTAGGGATAATTTCACCAATGAACCACGCTCTACGCCAATACAGTCTGGTCACACTCAGTTACTGGGGCTTTACCGTCACCGACGGTGCCCTGCGCATGCTGGTGGTTTTATATTTTCATCAGCTGGGCTACAGCCCTTTTGAAGTCGCCGCGCTATTTTTGTTTTATGAGTTTTTCGGCATGGTGACAAATTTATTTGGAGGCTGGCTGGCCGCCCGCACTGGCCTTAATACCACCTTGCATATTGGTCTGGCCTTGCAAATGGTGGCTTTAGCGATGCTACTCGTTGAGCCCGCATGGCTTTCCGTTATTTATGTCATGGCCGCCCAGGCGCTATCAGGCATTGCCAAAGACCTGAATAAGATGAGTGCCAAAAGCAGTATCAAATTACTACTGCCCGACAATGCCCAGGGCAAACTTTACCACTGGATCGCCCTGCTGACTGGGTCAAAAAACACCTTAAAAGGCATGGGCTTTTTTATCGGCGCCCTGCTGCTTTCCAGTATCGGTTTTCGTGCCGCTATTTTGGTTTTATTTCTCGGTTTGATGCTGGTTTACATCGCCAGTTTTGTATTCCTCGAACGCGGCATCGGTAAAAGCGAATACCAACCAAAGTTTCGTGAATTATTTTCAAAAAGCCCCGTTATCAATCGACTTTCAGCGGCACGGTTTTTTCTTTTTGGGTCCAGGGACATCTGGTTTGTCGTCGC
>JBFHDT010000314.1:0-3227 GCA_041584575.1 Porticoccaceae bacterium | reverse complement strand
TCTACCCATTTAACTTAAAGCTAAGGAGCTAAATAGTTACTCTTGTCTCATGATGTTCGATTTCTGGCTTTGTTATCGAGACAAGAATGACTCAAACAGTACCCATGAAACCCCTGCTAACTTGAAACGACCGCTGATCACAAGAAACCACGCACTTGTTGTGGAATAAGATATAATCGAAAAGTAATTTAAGGCTAAACCCTATATGTCTTGTCGAAAAAACACACACATAAAAACGGTCATTAACGGCTCAGCCAACACCCTATTAGCAAGTTTCATTCTTTCAAATTTCGCTGTTCATGCTAATGGTGAAACAACTTATTCTGAAAGCGACTTTTTAGAACCTATTCCCAACGTCGAAGCCGCCACCCGCTACAGCATGCCCTTGTCAGAAGCACCCTCTTCGGTGACCTTGATCACCCGAGAGATGATTGACGCCATGCCAATGGTCAATTTTGTCGATGTACTAAAATTAGTCCCTGGGTTTCAAGTGTTTTTTGCTAACGGTTCCATTCAGGCTGCCACTATTAACGGCCAGAGCGATCGTTTCCCAAAGCGAATGGAAATTCGCGTTGATGGCAGAAGCGTTTACACACCAATCAATTCATCCGTGTCCTGGGAGTCCCTCGGTCTCGACAGTAATGATATCGCGTATATCGAAGTGGTTCGTGGATCAAATGTTGCCGCCTACGGCGCCAATGCTGTGCAGGGTGCCGTCAACATTGTTACCCGTAACCCATTAACAGATAGTGGCACTGAAGTGAGCCTAACCGCTGGTGACTGGCACACCCGCAATACCAGCGTGCGACACGCGTTTAGAGGCGAGACAGCAGCCTATACTCTACGAGCCAACTACCGTGAAAATCAGGGCTTTGATCACCTCAATGACCAAAGTTATGCTGACAGTGCAGCTCTTCAAGGGGGTTACACCCCCTCCCTTCTCGATGAGTTTCAATGGGAAGTGGGTTATAGCGACGGCAACTTCGGCTTTGGCGATGGTGACCGCCCTGAAAGTTTTATCGATGAAGATATCGACACACAGTGGTTTGCGCTGAGCTGGAAACATCAGCAAGCGCAACACACCTTCAAACTGAATACCTCTATCAATCTTGGCAGCTATAACCGCAGTCAACAGGTTCTACTTACCGAAGAGCTCGATATTAGCCTAAGCGAACTAAACACACTCTACCCCGGTCAAGTTGACAGACTTATTGAAGTCGATGAGGGCAAGCGCGAATATCAGCAATACGACATTGAGTTACAGCACCATATAGCACTCGATAGCGCTAATCATTTCCTCTGGGGTGGCGGTATCCGACACCAGAATTTAAACGCTCCAGCCGAATTCGGCAATGATTCAGACTCCAGTGCAACGATTTATTTTCTGTTTAGCAATATCGATTGGTCGTTTAATCAGCAGTGGCGTGCAAATCTGGGCTTGATGGTGGAAGATCATGAGCAGCAAGATAGTGATTTTTCACCCCGGCTCTCCCTTAAATACCAACTCAACCAAAATCATCATTTGCGCATCAGCACTAGCATTGCCTATCGCCAACCCTCACTCTATGAACATGAGCGCCTCATCCAGCGCGAGCTAGATTCGGGGGTCATTGCAGATCTCGTTTTCATCAGTGACCCTGACCTCAGCTCAGAGAAATTCCAAACCTATGAATTCGCTTATCTTGGCTACTGGTTTAACAATAAACTCAGCCTGGATTATCGGCTGTTTCGAGAATATATCGATGACGAAGTCATCTATATGAAATACCCCTACAACGATATTAATAGCAAATTCCGCCAACTGGAGAATACCGGCGACAATAGAATTAGCGGCTATGAAACACAAATTCAGTGGCGATCCGATAATCGCTGGCTAGTTACGGCTCAATATTACAATACAAGAACGCTCAAGAAAGTGCGCTCACCAGAGCATATCGCGAGTGTGTTACTCAGTAAAAAGTTCGCGCACAATTGGCAAATTAGCGGCACTTTTTATCATCAGTCAGAAATAAGATGGTTGAGAGGATCCAGAGTGCCCAGCTGGCACCGCTACGATTTGAAGGTGAGTAAAGGTTGGCAGTTAAACGGGGCCGATATTGATCTAGCCCTAATAGTGCAAAACATTAGCGATGAAAAGTACCTAGAGTACCAGGCTGGCAACGAATTCGAGCAAATGACCTTCGTCAACCTCAAGGTCAGCTTCTAAAATTCTGCGGCTAAAATAACCCTACGAAACATAGATCCCTCTATCGCCCACAGAGAAAAACTCGCTGCCATACCAAGCATGAGCAGCGAGTTTTATAACCTGTGGTGTAGATCGCCTTTAAGCTGACATCTTCAAGCAGATAACTTCGCACGGCGACGCATAGCGTGCAGTACTGGCTCGGTGTAACCACTAGGTTGCTCGCAACCCTGGAAGACCAGCTCACAAGCTGCCTGAAAGGCGATGTTGCCGTCAAAATCAGCCGCCATATTTTGGTAGGCCGCATCACCAGCATTCTGAGCATCGACCACCACCGCCATCTTCTTCAGTACCGCCAGCACTTGCTCTTGCGTACAAATATTGTGACGTAACCAGTTGGCGATATGTTGGCTAGAAATACGAAGAGTAGCCCTGTCTTCCATCAAACCAACATGGTTGATATCGGGTACTTTCGAGCAGCCCACTCCCTGATCAATCCAGCGCACCACATAGCCGAGAATACCCTGGGCGTTATTTTCAAGCTCGCGTTCAATGTCTTGTACAGATAACTGAATATCACCCAACAGAGGGATGGTCAGTATGTCATCGAGGCTGGCTCGAGGATGGCCGATCAACTCTTGCTGACGCGCAGCAACGCTCACCTGATGATAATGCATTACATGCAGACTTGCCGCTGTCGGGGATGGCACCCAGGCACAGTTGGCACCGGCCTGTGGGTGGGCAATTTTCTGCTCCATCATATCGGCCATTAAGTCTGGCATCGCCCACATACCTTTACCAATTTGCGCTTTGCCACTTAAACCGCAGGCAAGGCCCACATCCACATTCCAGTCTTCGTAGGCCTTAATCCAGGCCTGTTGCTTCATCAAGCCCTTGGGCACCATAGGGCCCGCCGCCATGCTGGTATGCAGCTCATCGCCTGTGCGATCGAGAAAACCCGTGTTAATAAAAATCACCCGGTCACTAGCCTCGCGAATACAGGCCTGTAAGTTAACGGTAGTGCGGCGCTCCTCATCCATAATGC
>JBFHDT010000313.1:0-3233 GCA_041584575.1 Porticoccaceae bacterium | reverse complement strand
CTGTCGAACCTGACTGGGTTGATTACAATGGCCATATGAATTTGGCTTTTTATGTCCTGGCCTTCGATAAGGCCACCGACAATTTTTACGATGAACTTGGTATTGGTCTTGATTATCGTAATCTACAAGACAGTTCAATGTTTACTCTAGGCATTAATGTTGATTATTTGCGTGAAGTCTTTCAGGGCGATGAGCTTCTTATTACTACGCAATTGCTTGCCGTTGATAAAAAACGCTTGCGCTATATCCACCAAATGTACCAGGGAGACGAGGGCAGTCCCGTTGCCTTGAATGAATGTCTGGCGATTCATGTCAATATGAGTAGCCGAAAAAGTGAGCCTTTCCCGGCTGATACTCAAAGCCGCATCGACGGAGCCATGGCCTCTCATCAGCACCTGCCTGAACCTGCTAGCGCCGGTCGACGTTTAGGCGAAAAACTATAGTTTCGACCTTTCTTTTGAATTCTTTTTAATTAAGTAATCATTTTTTAAGTTCACCGTAATTGTCTGGGCTTACAAAGATAGTGCCGCTAAACTGGCTAGCCGCCAACCGTATCGGTACTATTAATGAACTTATTACCCTGTGAAATTGTAGAAACAAAGGCAACAGATATTGATGCCTGTGTGATTTGGCTCCATGGCCTGGGCGCTAACGGTCACGATTTTGTGCCAGTCGTTCCAGAATTGCACTTGCCCGATACTATGGGGGTACGCTTTGTTTTTCCCCACGCGCCAGCCATTCCAGTAACCATTAATGGCGGTATGGTAATGCCTGCCTGGTATGACATTCTGGCGATGGCCGGGGCCGAACGGCAGCTCGATACCTCACAGCTTATGGCCAGTGTCGATGCTATCGCTGCACTCATCGCTAATCAACGTGAACAGGGCATTGCTAGCGAGCGCATTGTACTTGCCGGTTTTTCTCAGGGCGGCGCGGTGGCCTATCAACTGGCGCTGTCTTATCCCGAACCCCTGGCGGGTCTTATGGCGATGTCGACCTATTTCCCCACCAGCGAAACCCTGGTTGCCAGTGCTGCCAATGCTACATTGCCGATTCACGTTTTTCATGGCAGTCGCGACTCGATGGTGCCTGAGAGTATGGGGCTCGATTCTGTGGCCGCCCTAAAAAAACGGGGCTTCGCGCCCAAATACAAAAACTATGTAATGGGACATGAACTTTGTCTTGAGCAAATACAGGATATTTCTCGGTGGTTGCAAGGTTTACTTAGTGTGGACTAACCGTTTTACTAATTTAGACAGAAAAAATTTTTTAGAGTGGTATCCGCTAGAATAATAATCGGTACAATTGATTTTTAATTCGTCATTCAATAATAATTTATAAGAGCTTTAACTATGAAAAATTCTATCAATACAGGTTCAAAAACCGATTACGATGTCATTATCGTAGGGGCAGGGTTCGGGGGGTTAACAGCCGTTCATCGTATGCGCGAACTGGGCTTTAGTGTACGCCTGTTTGAGGCTGGCAGTGATGTCGGTGGCACCTGGTACTGGAATCAGTATCCTGGCCTTAAGGTCGACGTAGAGAGTGTTGAATACTCTTTGTCATTTTCTTATGTGATTGAGCAGGAATGGACCTGGTCTGAGCGTTACGCAGGCCCTCAGGAACTTTGCCGTTACGCGAATTTTGTTGCCGACAGACTTGATCTGCGCCGCGATATCCAGGCGAGTACGCGTATTGATGTCGCTGAATTTGATGAGGGTGCTGGTATATGGGCTTTAACTACCGATGGTGGTGAAACACTGCGTTCACGCTTTGTAATGATGTGTACAGGCATGCTTAATCAGCCAATTAAACCGCAATTTAAAGGCCTGGATAGCTTTGAGGGTAAGCAGTATCACAGTGCCCGTTGGCCTAAAGAAGGGGTTGATTTAAGCAATCAACGGGTTGGCGTTATTGGTACCGGATCATCCGGTGTGCAAATTATTTCCACTATTGCCAGTGAAGTTGGTCACCTGCATGTTTTTCATCGCACTCCAGGTTACTGCTTGCCATTGCGCAACTGTCCGATGCCTGAGGAATACTCAACTCGCGTTAAGGCTAATTACGGTGAGTGGCGAGCTGCCGAGCGCTATAACTCCTTTGGTGGCTGGGTAGCTCTCAATTATGAAATTGGCAAGCCAGTCACTGGCTCAGCCCTTGACGCGACGCCAGAAGAACATCAGGCCCTTTTTGATGAGCGCTGGAAAAGTGGCGGTCTCAGTTTTTATAACGTCTACCCCGATACCTATACTGACCTTGAAGCCAATGCGATTTTGAGCAAATATTTGCAGGCGAAAATTCGTGAGCGAATTAAAGATCCTAAACTTGCTGAAATTCTCACACCAACTTACCCTGTTCTGACCAAGCGCCTCATTGCTGAAACTAACTACTATGAAGTCTACGAGCAAGATAATGTTGAATTAGTTGACCTCCGTGAAAATGGTATCGACGAAATAACACCCAAAGGTGTGCGTGTTGGCGATACTGAATATGAACTCGACTGCCTTGTTTTTGCAACAGGTTTCGATGCTATGATCGGCTCGCTTAAGGCTATGGATGTACGTGGCCGTAATGGTCTCACCTTCAGTGAGCACTGGGATGACGGTGCTCGCACTCACCTGGGTTTGATGAGTGCGGGTTTTCCAAACCTGTTTATTATTAACGCAGCGGGCAGCCCCGCACCTTTGTTTCAGCCGATTATTATTGGTCAGGAGCAAGTACAATGGGTGGGCCGATTGATGACGAAGCTGGCAGAGCGCAATATTAATTGCATTGAACCAACTAGCGAAGCGGAAGATAATTGGGGTGGTTTGTGTGAAGAAGCTGTGTCGGCGACACTCTTCCCACTGACAGATAGCTGGTATCTAGGTAAAAACGTACCCGGCAAATCGCGTACGGGCCTGGCCTATTTCGGCGGCATGGAAAGCTATCGCCAGCTTATGACAGATGCCGAGCTAGCCGATTATGCTGATAATTTCGTTTTGAGCACATTGCCCGAGTAACTCGGCCCTGAAATGGGGGGGCGCAACTTGGCATCCAGAGATTTAATGGCTTCTTAAAAATATGAATAGAAAAAAGAAAGTTCACGCTATTTTTAACAAAAAGCTGAAGAAAGCCAAGGCGCGAATGAACCCCTCTAGTAAACCTAAATATATTAGCAAGGCTGAGCGAGCAAAGTTCGAGTTAGAGCGTGAAGCGGCCGTTGGTAATATTGAAGGTGGGGAGTCTTCGTG
>JBFHDT010000312.1:0-3258 GCA_041584575.1 Porticoccaceae bacterium | reverse complement strand
CGCAGGCAATGGTGCAATTGCTCAGCCACTTGCTGATAAATACTCAGGCCCACGGGACAAACACGCTGGAAGGCCCCCAGGCCTTCGCTGTACCAACGCAGCATCACTTCCTGTGCGCTGCCCTCGTGGTAAGGCACGTGGATTTGTACATCCTGGCGCTGGCCAATGCGGTCGAGCCGACCAATGCGCTGTTCCAACAGATCGGGGTTAATCGGTAAATCAAATAACACCAGGTGATTGGCAAATTGGAAGTTGCGGCCCTCACTGCCAATTTCAGAACAAATCAGCGTTTGCGCACTGTCCTGCTCGTCTGCAAAGTAGGCCGCCGCGCGGTCGCGAGCAATCAAACTCATGCCCTCGTGGAAGACGCCAGAGCGCACGCCTTCACGCAAGCGCAAGTGCTCTTCTAATTCTTGCGCTGTCACCGACTGGGCACAGATGACTAGCACCTTCTCCTGGCGATGCTCGGCTAGCCAGTCGACCAGCCACTCGACCCGGGGGTCGAGAAACAACCACTCCTCGCCAAGCGCCTCTTCAGGCTGGAGACAGCGGCGTAAATCGCCCTCACTTTGCCCCACACCATCACTCGCAGCAGAGGCCCCGATAGGGTTGGGCAGTGCATAGCCCTGTAAATAGCGCTGAGGAAAACCTTCAACTGCTTCGCGAGTATTGCGAAACAACACGCGTCCGGTGCCGTGGCGGTCGAGCAAGTCCTGTACCAAGCCCTCGATTAATGTATTTAGCGCGTCGTCATTACCCGCTTGCAGGGCCACCTGTAATTTGTCGGCGGCGCCGGCGCCAAGATAAGCGCTAACCTGAGCAATAATCTCAGCATCGAGCGTCAGGGCATCACCACTTTGCAGCGCTTGCACAAGGTCGCTCACTGCCTGATAGCGGCTTTCTTCCTCGACAAAGGTGGGCAAATTATAATAGCGATCAGGGTCGAGCAGACGTAGACGTGCAAAGTGGCCCGCCACGCCCAGCTGTTCCGGTGTAGCCGTTAGCAACAAGAGACTGGGGATGCGCGCAGCGAGGGCTTCAATGCATTGATAGGCAGGGCTGGCGTGTTCTTCACTCCAACTCAGGTGATGAGCCTCATCGACGATCAACATATCCCAGCCTGCCGCCAGCGCCTGGCTGTGGCGACGCGGGTTGTCACTTAAAAAACGGGTACTACACAGCACTAGCTGAGCTGTTTCGAAGGGGTTAATGTCGCCGCCTGGCGTTAGGGTTTGATCTTCATCGAGACCCTCATCCAACTCATCGGCAAAACCATCCTCGACCTCTTCCTCGGTTTGCTCCAGCGCTTCGCAGCGCGCCTGGTCGAGAATGGTAAAGTGCAGATTAAAACGCCGCAGCATCTCGACTAACCACTGGTGTACCAGACTATCGGGCACGGTGATCAACACCCGACTGGCACGCCCAGTATGCAGCTGCTGATGCAAAATCAAGCCCGCTTCAATGGTTTTACCCAGACCCACCTCATCGGCAAGCAAGACGCGGGGTGCATGGCGTACACCGACACGGCTGGCGATATAAAGCTGGTGGGGCAGCAACTGCACGCGCCCACCGAGTAAGCCACACGCAGGAGACTGCTGCTGCTGGTGCAAAAATTTCAGGGTTTGTTGGCGTAGTTCAAAGCGTGCAACTTTATCAACCTGTCCGGCAAACAAACGATCTTGCGGTTTGGAAAAATGCACAAAACTGTCGAGATCCATCTCGTGCAGCACCACCTCTTGTCCCTCGGCATTTTCGCAAAGATAAATAACGCAGCCATTGCCCTCCTGCCGGTCAATGATTGTCAGCTCGACCCCTTCGGAATCTTTCACTTTATCGTCGATGGGATAAATTACCCGACCCAACGGGGCGTTATCGGTGGCATAAACACGACGCTCGGCGGCGGAGGGGAAACTCAACTCAACTCGACGATTAGCGACTTCGATAACAATGCCGAGGCCTAATTCAGCTTCAGTATGACTAATCCAACGTTGGCCTGAAACAAAATCAGCAGGGGGTTCGGATCTACGGGACAAGGGCGACCTCTCTGTTGGCGGAGAAAATGACAGAAAACGGGTAACGCGTTTTTTTGTAAACGGCGCGCATTGTAGTGCTTACACCAGCTGGGGACAAAAAATATGTATGATCATTATTATTTTAGTCACCATAAAAAATACGACGAGGGATGGAGCATCGATGGCACGACTGGGCCTGCTTGAAACCGATACCCTGTACGATAGCTTAATCGACGATTACGGCTCCTACGGGAAAATGTTCGCCGCTTTTTTTGACTCCCTCGGCGGCCAGCTCAGTTATCGCCACTATCAGGTACAGGCCGGTGAATTACCCCAACACATCGATGAGTGCGACGCCTATTTAATCACGGGTTCAAAAGCCGGTGTCTATGACCCTCTACCCTGGATAGCGGCACTGGAAAGCTGGATCGTCGACTTTCACCGCCAACGCGCTCGTATTATTGGCATTTGCTTTGGCCACCAGATAATAGCCCAAAGCCTTGGCGGCACAGCGGAAAAAAGTGAAAAGGGTTGGGGGTTAGGCGTGCTCAGTTGTGGGCAAACTTTGACCGGGAATGCCTCAACATTGCGTTTGATTCACAGCCATCAAGATCAGGTCATCACTTTACCGCCCAATACTCTTCGTTTGGCAGGCTCTGACTTTTGCCCCAATGCAGCACTCGCCATCGGCAACAACGTGCTGACTTTTCAGGGCCATCCAGAGTTCACCCCAAGGTATTTGCAACGCCTGCTTGCGCAACGCAAGGGCAGAATTGACAATAAGGTGATATCACGCGCGCTGGCCTCACTGAGCAAAGCCACCGACCACGAACAGGTTGGGCGCTATTTATTGGATTTTATCTATCGATAACAAAGTGGCAGCGCTGACGAAAAAAGCATGCCCTAGCGAATAAATTTACGGGCATACCAGCAACTGGCCCGCACATCGTAGCCCTCGCCCTTAGCCCACGACAGGCCAGTGCGCACGAGCACCTCGGCAATGCCTCGGCCTCGAAGGGCATCGGGCACATAGGTATGGCTAAAATCGACACTGTTGCCAACCAATCTATAGTCAACCACTGATTTGAGGCCATCTATCACCAACAGGAAGCGCTGCTCCTCTGGTTGATGAACGATTGTACTTTCTTGCTCGCTCACTGCTCTCTATCCGGTTTCATATTACTGACCCAACATTCTACGCTATCGCGCCATCGCGTAAAACTCTTCGTTGGGGCGCATACTGGTG
>JBFHDT010000311.1:0-3262 GCA_041584575.1 Porticoccaceae bacterium | reverse complement strand
GATTATCGCAGATGCAGGGCCTCTTGCTAAGGTCACTTTGTTAAGCTATTTGTGTTGAGATGTTTTTTGTCCAGTCAATTGAGAGAGTTAAATGATTATAAAGCCAAAAGTTCGCGGATTTATTTGTACCAATGCCCACCCGCAGGGGTGTGCGGCATCAATTAATCAACAAATTGACTACGTAAAGGCCAAAGGGCCGATTGCCGACGGACCGAAAAATGTACTGGTGATAGGTTCGTCCACAGGTTACGGCATGGCTTCGCGCATTACCGCCGCCTTTGGTTGTGGGGCCGATACTTTGGGGGTGTTCTTCGAAAAGCCCCCGACTGAAAAGCGTACCGGGTCAGCAGGGTATTACAATTCTGCCGCCATGCAGGCGGCGGCACGCGCTGAAGGTTTATATGCTGAAAGTATTAATGGCGACGCTTTTTCGGATGAAATCAAAGACGAAGTGATTGCCACGTTGAAACGGGACATGGGGCCGGTTGATTTGATTGTCTATTCGCTGGCATCCCCTCGCCGCACCGACCCGAAAACGGGCGAAACCTATATCTCATCCCTTAAGCCCATTGGTGAGCCCTTCACAATGAAAGGTGTCAATACCGACACCCTGGCTGTCGATGAGCTTACCGTCGAGCCGGCCACTGAAGAAGAAATTAACAACACCATTAAAGTTATGGGTGGTGAAGACTGGGAGTTGTGGATTGATGCCCTCAGCGATGCTGGCTTGCTGGCCGAGGGTTGCAAAACCACCGCTTATACCTATATTGGAAAAGAGTTGACTTGGCCGCTTTATGGCCACGCCAGTATCGGTATGGCAAAGAAAGACCTTGATCGGGCAAGCACTGCGATTAATGCCAAACTACAGGCTATTGGTGGTGAGTCTCGTGTTTCAGTGTTAAAGGCATTGGTGACACAGGCCAGTTCGGCAATCCCGATCATGCCGTTGTATATTTCTATTCTCTATAAAGTGATGAAAGAAGAAGGTACCCACGAGGGTTGCATCGAACAGATACAAGGTTTGTTTGAACGTCAGATGTATACCACTGGGCAGGCTGATATTGATGAAGATGGCCGCTGGCGAATGGATGGCGAAGAGTTAAAAGACAGCGTTCAGGCGCAGGTTGCAGCACTTTGGGATAAGGTGAATACCGATAACATCGGTGAGCTGACCGACTTTAAAGGCTATCATCAGGAATTTTTGCGTCTGTTCGGCTTCGGTATTGATGGTGTTGATTACGAGGCGGATACGAATCCATTGGTTGAGTTGTAGCGTTGAACTAAGTCAGTAAAATAATAATAGGCGTTTGTTGGTTGCTCCCTGAAATTAGCTGGGCGCGACGATAAGGCTAAATTAAGGTGAGGTGTTTATGAGCACGGTGGACCAATTTACCCCCCTGGTACGGCGCATTAGCGCACCTAACGGTAGTACCATGACGGGGCCAGGGACCAATGCCTATTTAATTGGCAAAGAAGAAATTGCTGTGCTTGACCCGGGCCCCATTTACGATAGTCATATCGATGCTATCCTGGCGGCAGGCGGCGACAAAATTCGCTGGATTATTGTCACCCATACCCATAAGGATCACTCGCCGGCGGCAAAAATTCTTGCCGAGAAAACCGGTGCGCAGTTGATCGGTTGCGTAATGGAGGAGCCGGATAGCTTTCAGGACCAAACCTTTATGGTGGCAGAAAATATTCGCCACGGTGAACTGTTTAAAACTGACGAGTTCACCCTTGAAGCCCTCCATACGCCTGGGCATGTCGGTAACCACTTCTGCTTCTTTTTACACGAGGACGGCCTGCTATTCTCCGGTGACCATATTATGGATGGCTCCACTGTGGTGATTATTCCACCCAGTGGCGATATGAAGGACTATCTCGATTCCCTCGATATTTTGCGAGAGTTGCCCCTGCAACATATTGCACCGGGTCACGGCAACTTGATGGGAGAGCCGCAGAAAGTTATCGATACACTCTATCGCCACCGCATGATGCGCGAGCAAAAAGTGATTGCAGGGATGAACAAGCTTGGTGAGTCGAGTGTACTCGGTATGCTGTCGACCATTTACGATGACGTTGATAAAAAGGTCTACTATTACGCTCGTTTTTCTCTGTGGGCGCATTTGCTAAAGCTAGAGCGTGACGGCAAGGCCAGGAGAACCTCAAGCAATGATGAGTTTGACCAGGAATGCTGGGTGCTCTGCTGACGATTGCTTTTACAATTGCGGGGTAAATAAGCCCTGTAAAGGAGAATAAAAATGGATCTCTCACCCCATACATTGGCTACCTTGTTTGAGCAGCTTGGCCTGCCGGCAACGGAGTCGGCAATTAATGAGTTTATTGATCAGCACAGCCCCCTCGACCCTCAGTTGACACTGGAGGAGGCTTCATTCTGGAATCCCGGGCAGCGCTCTTTTCTGATGGAGGCGCGAGCTGAAGATTCTGATTGGACGGAGATGGTCGAGCATCTTGATGCCTTTTTACGCCGCTAACTGGGCTTAAAGCTAACTGGGCTTAAAACTACAATGTTCAACTACCCTTTTTCCCTCTATAGGTGTTTCAATGCCTTTTAAAACGCTCAGTGCGAAAGCGAATCGTCGAGTGGTGCTTGTGCCTGCTGGGCTAGCTCAGTAACATGACGCTTTTTTTTGGAGCAAGGCTATGATCACCGGCAGTATTGTGGCGATGGTGACCCCGATGGTCCCCGAAACTTTGGCGATTGACTGGCCTGCCTTGAAGAAATTGGTGGAGTGGCATATTGAGTCTGGCACCGATGCTATCGTCGCTGTCGGCACCACGGGTGAATCGGCGACGCTGAATGTCGACGAGCATCTTGAGGTGATTAAAGTCTGTGTGCAGCAGGCCGCAGGGCGTATTGCTATTATTGCTGGCACGGGTGCCAACAGTACTAGCGAGGCGATTGAACTTACCGCCGCCGCTAAAGCGTGCGGTGCCGATGCCTGTTTACTGGTCACGCCCTATTATAATAAGCCGACTCAGGAAGGCCTCTACTTACACTACAAGGCCATTGCTGAAGCGGTGGCGATACCGCAGATTCTCTACAATGTGCCTGGCCGTACAGCCTGCGATATGCTGACAGAGACCGTGTGTAGACTGGCGCAGCTGGGCAATATTGTGGGTATTAAAGAAGCTACTGGTGACCTGGATCGCGCCCGCGCTATTGTTGCCGGCACGCCAGATGATTTCGCCGTTTATTCCGGTGATGACGCCACTGCCGTCGAACTGATTTTGCTGGGTG
>JBFHDT010000310.1:0-3269 GCA_041584575.1 Porticoccaceae bacterium | reverse complement strand
GTATTGACAATAGCCCCCGCCTTAATCAACAGCTAAAACCAGAGGATATCTTAAGTAAAGAAGAAAGGGCGATGCTTGCCGATTTGTTTTAGCAGGGTTGGTTATAAAAAATAAAATTTAGCCAGGTGTTTTTGTCCGCCTGCCAAAGGCAGAACTCTACCAGTCTGAGCTGCGTTTTAGAGTGTTTAGCACGCTAAAGAGATAGCCAATTATCAGGTATTTGCCAATTGTTGTAAGCCGGGAACATCCAGAATTTCAATTTCTTTTTTATCTACGGCGAGAAGGCTCTGCTTTTGAAAGCGGCTGAAAACACGGCTTACGGTTTCGACGGTCA
The DNA here is from genome assembly GCA_041584575.1 of Porticoccaceae bacterium. GTDB lineage: Bacteria > Pseudomonadota > Gammaproteobacteria > Pseudomonadales > Porticoccaceae > Reddybacter. The sequence goes on along the minus strand of JBFHDT010000310.1, from coordinate 2,935 downwards.
GGCCCAGGTAGTTGCCGATATCGGCCCTAGACATGGGAAGGCGAAAGCGAATATTCGACAGATTACGCTTGGCGTTGCGTGCGGAGATGCTCAGCAGTAGGGTGGCCACACGCTCTTCAGCGCTATTCTTGCTAAGCAGGGAGATTAACTGTTGGTCATTGGTGATTTCTTTGCTCATCAACTTGAAGAAGTGGCGTTGTAGAGATGGCAGTGTCATGCTCAAATCCTCCATGCTATCGAAGGGGATTTCGCAAATTGCCGCTGTTTCCAGGGCAACGGCTGAACTGATGTGGTGAGTGTGGGCAATGCCATCCATGCCAAAGATTTCACCGGGTAAATAGAAGCCGGTGACCTGTTCTACGCCCTGGTCGTTGACGCTATAGGTTTTTATTGAACCGCTGCGCACGGCATAAACGGAGCGAAACTCGTCGCCACAATTATAGACGCAAGTGTCTTTTTGAAGAGGGCGTCCACGCTGGACAATTTCATTAAGACGGTCAACTTCGTCGAGCTCAAGGGCGATAGGCAGACAGAGCGCATTCATACGGCAATCCCGGCAATTGACTTCGACACTGTGTGGACATCGCTGTGACATGGTCTTCCCTTCACTAATTCTGCTCAGTTTCTTATTGTAACCCTTTTTCGACACTTTCATAACTAATCGTGAACAGTTTGCGGGGTGTATTGGTTAGGCACAGAAGTGTTCGAAAAGTGTATTACAGATGCTGGGAAGATTGACAATACCGAGCGTATTTAAAGCCAGGCTTTCGTTATCTTCCTTGAGCCAATCTTTTGGAATAAGTGCAGTGAGCTCTTGGTGTAATCGAGGATTTATGGTGGTAATAGCGCGTTCACAAAGCAGTTGTTGAATAAATCTGTAATTGGAGGCCTTATCATCAGCCAGATGAAATCGGCTTTGAATTGGTATTTTCTTATCAGCCAGCAAACTGACATAGTTCTCGTTAGAGGGCGTGTTGTATCGGTAATGCCCATCGTCCAGGCTGAGTGCGGCGACGCCAAAGCCGAGCCACAAGGGGATTTTTCTGGCCATATAGCCCCAGGGAGTCGCCTCAAGTGTGGCATGCTGGGACAACTTACCAAGGGGGTGGGAGGGCGCAAAAAAATTGTTGTTGCCACAGCCTCGCCATTTGCAATCCTGGAAGTGTTGGTTGATACGGGTTAACTGATTTTGACTGGTCAGTCTGTCCTGTAGCGAGGTCGGCCCACTTTTCTGATTTAAGACCTCTATATGGCTACAGTGAGAGTTTTCCAGTAAGTTGAGAAGGCGATCGAGAAAGTTGGAGTGAGTCTGATCGCTAAATTTGATCACACAGCTAAGATCGAAGGATTTGTAATCAGTCAGCATTTGTAGGGCAGTTTCAATTTTTGACACGCTACGGTCACCGCTCGCAACACTGGCATCAATATGTAATTGGACGGCATTAAAGTTTAAACCTTTAATGAGCGCGAGATTGTTTTTTTCGAGTTCCATGGGCGTCACTGTCATGCCGCGTGTCGAGCCCTCTTGTTGATGAGTGAAATGGCTGCTAAGGCGAAAACATAACTCAGTGATGGCTTCGGGTGAAAATTGTTGTAGTGGGCTGCCGCGCCACCAAACTGAGGCTACTGGTTGATGACGGTTGTAGAGTGAACGCCGTAGGGTGACTTCTTGGCAAATCAGGTGTTCGTAGTCTTCAACCCGCTGTCGGGGACAGTAAATATTGATGCCAATTTGCGCGATACTACTCAACTCGGGGCTGCTCAGTTCGGGACTGTATGATTCTTCTGTCGCCGGTGCCCCATGGCTGATTTCATAGAGGGGAAACAGCGAGGACTTAAAGCCGGTTGTGAGTGAGCGTTGAATTTGAGAGTGGCTAAAGTTTTTCATTTAGATTGTTGGGTGGCCATTCACAGGCTCTTTTACCGTAATAATATGAGTGCTGACTCTAGAGGGCATGGAGGGCGGGGTATATGACTTGTATCAAACAGCTTCCGGTCGCTGCTATATTTCATGGCTAGAATTGGTATGCTCAGGCCTATAACTTGTCAGCGACGCTCTGTAATCCAGACACTACAGATAATGCATGGAGTCATCGATGGAAAATATACTGGCGGTAATAACCCAATGGAACGATGCCGAGGCCGTTCTCGCCGAGGCCGAAAAGCTCTGCGCATGCTTTCATACTGGCCTTGAGGTGCTCGTGCCCGTGCACGATCAACTGGGTGAACTCAGTAAGTACCTTAATTTTCAGGACTTTAGTGAGCTACAGACAGAAATAGTGGCTGGCGAAAGGTCTCGTCTTGAAAATCTGTGCGTGGGTAAAAACCATCGTCTGCATGCGGAGTGGACCACAAAAGTACATGCCACTATTGTCGAAAAAGCTCAGAGTGTTGGCGCCGGTTTAATTGTCATGATGGCGAATCACGATCCCATTTTATCCGCACTTGTCCATACTCCGGATGACTGGCACCTGTTCCGTGATACGCCCTGCCCGGTGCTGGCAATGGTGAACGACAGAAAAGCCTGCCAGCAGGTGATAGCCGCTATTGATGCACTGGATAATCAAGAGCCCCATCAGCAACTCACTGCACGGCTGCTTGATAATGCCGCTGCTATGGCCAAAGCTGAAGGTGTGCCCCTGAAAATTTTAAGTGTAGTACCCGATCCCGCTCTGGTTTACGCCGGTATTGTTAATGCCCCAATGAGTGGGGACTTTTTGCTTGATACCATGGCTATTGCTGAAAAGAAAACCCAGGCTTTAGTTGAGCATTTGGGCATTACCCCTCAGGGTATTGATGTGGTGACTGGGCGGGTTGAAGAGGTGGTGAGCCAACGGGCTTCACAAGATGATGCCCTGCTGGTGATTGGCAATGCCGCCAATAAAGGCCTAAAAGGTTTTTTAATTGGCAATACCGCAGAGCGTATTCTGCGCAG
>JBFHDT010000309.1:0-3272 GCA_041584575.1 Porticoccaceae bacterium | reverse complement strand
GTTGCCATACAAGGTGAAAAAATCCGGGTCACGGGTAAGAAACGCGATGACTTACAAGCGGCAATGGCCCTGGTGCGCCAAGCAGGCCTGGGCCAGGCGTTTCAATTTAATAATTTCCGAGATTAACTCGTTACTTCATAACCGAACCGCTACATAGCCGAGCCACCGCCATCAACGGAGTACACACCACCTGAGCAAAACGAGGCCTCGTCGCTGCACAAAAAGGCCATCATATTAGCGACTTCTTCCGGCTCGCCATAGCGTCCCATGGGCATCATTTGACTGAGCTGTGCTTTGGCAGCCTCTTCCTGGCCCGGTGCGAAGCCGCTCTCCAATGAACGCATCATGCGCGTTTCTATAGGTGCTGGGTTAACGGTGTTTATGCGAATACCCTGTGTTGCGTATTCCTGGGAGACACTGCGCATCATGCCCACCACCGCGTGCTTACTGGTGATATAAGGCGAAATATTCGGCGTGCCTTTTAAACCAGCCATTGATGACGTGATAACAATACTGCCACCACCATTGTCGAGCATTGCCGGTATCACATATTTCAAACCCAGCCACACACCCTTAATATTAACCGCCATTACCTGGTCAAAGGCATCAATGGGCGAATCGACAATCGGTGCGACCACACCCTCGACACCGGCATTGTTCAAAAAGTAATCGATGCTACCAAAGCGTTTCAGCGTCGCCGTTACATAACCCTGCACTTGCTCAGGCTTTGACACGTCAGCAAGCTGATAAGTTACCCTATCTCCCCCATCAATCACTTTGGCCGCAGACTGCAAGGCATCTTCGGTCAAGTCCACCAACATCACATTGGCACCCTCTCTGGCAAACAGCTTACCTGCTGCCAACCCAATACCACCGGCACCGCCGGTAATGATGACGGTTTTATTTTCAAATCTAGCCATTTGTCCTACTCCTTTATTTTTCCGACAATTGTAAACGTATTTGCAAACAACAAGCTCCGTCAGAATATCAATAGCCGATACGACAGAGAGTCTTTCCACTATAACTAGCAGATCGTACGCACTCATGGCTCAAAACAGAGCGATTTGCTATCGTTAACGTTTAACATATAACAACCCCTCGACATAAAACTCACAGCAGCAGGACAAGGATTATGAAACTCGGCTTAATGACCGGCTATTCCGGCAACGCAGTAAAAATACCCCTCGACACCATCGGCTTTGCTGAAAAAATCGGCTACGACTCGGTATGGACTGCAGAGGCATACGGCTCTGATGCGGTGACAACAGCCACCTGGATACTGGCCAACACCAGCAAGATCAAAGTCGGCACAGCGATTATGCAAATGCCCGCCCGCAGCCCCGCCATGGCGGCAATGACGGCGATGTCTCTCAGCCAGTTATCGGGTAACCGTTTTATCGTCGGCCTTGGCGCTTCTGGCCCGCAGGTAGTTGAGGGCTGGCACGGCGTACCCTACGGCAAACCTGTGACACGTCTGAAAGAATATATTGCCATTATGAAAAAAATCTTCGAACGTGAAGGCCCCGTTAGCTTCGAAGGTAAACAATACCAATTACCCTATAAAGGCGAGGGCGCAACAGGTCTGGGTAAACCCTTAAAAAGCATTTTGCATTGCAAAAGTGAAATCCCCATTTATGCAGCGACCATTACACCGGCCGGTGTTCGCGCTGCAGCCAGCCATGCCGACGGGTTCTTCCCGGTGTGGATGGATCCCGAGCAATACCATGTATTCGCCGAGCCCATCGAAAAAGGGTTTGCCGATGCCGGTAATAAAACCCTCGACGATTTCCAAATTGCCCCTTTCGTACGCGTCATTATCGGCGACGATATTGAAGAGTGTATGAAGCCCTTAAAAGACAATATGGCGCTGTATATCGGTGGCATGGGTGCCAGGGCAAAAAACTTTTATAACGATTACGCCAAACGCCTGGGCTTTGAAGACGACGCCGTTAAAATTCAGGATCTCTATCTGGATGGTAAAAAAGCTGAGGCCGCAGCGGCTGTGCCCGATGCACTGGTCGATGCTGCGCATTTAGTCGGCCCGGCGGAGCGCATTCGTGAGCGCTCACAGCGCTGGATTGAGGCGGGCAAAAAAGGCCATGTATCGACCATGCTATTGGGTGGCGAAACCACCCGCGAAGGTCTGGAGTTAATGGCTGATATTATTTTATAAAACAGGCGTTTTTAAAGCCGCTATAAATAAAATCAGCAGCAATAAAAAAGGGGCTAATTAGCCCCTTTTTTATTGCTGGAAATCTGCTTGAAGAAAAGGCCTAGATAAAGGCTCTGAATGACAAGCTAAGCCCAACTAGTCCGTCATTTCATCCACCAGCTCCCAGGCTCTATCGGCGCGATTGCGGCACTCATCCCCATAGGTCAGCGCTGACTCAGAACTGGCATTACCGTCCAGGCCGCGCTTGTAAACCCCCTGCACAATGGCCGCAGAGCGGAATAAATTGTAGACCACATAAAAAAGCCAGTTATCGATTTTATCGCGCCCTGCGTTCTTGCAATATTCAGCGACCATTTCATCTTGACTGGGAATACCCAGACTTTCGCGCTGTGGCCCGCGCAGGCGCACCTCGCCATAAAAATCGGCATAAAACTCCATACAACTGTAACCGAGATCAGCCAAGGGGTGGCCCAGGGTCGACAGCTCCCAGTCGAGCACCGCAACAATGCGCGGCTCAGTGGGGTGAAACACCATATTGGCCAGGCGAAAGTCGCCGTGGGCAATGGTCGTTTGGCTCGACTCAGGCAAGTGGTTGGGGATCCATTCGAGCAAATTATCCATACTCGCCAGCTTGTCAATCTCTGCTGCTTTATATTGCTTACTCCAACGCGAATATTGGCGCTCGTAATAATTGCCGGGGCGGCCAAAGGTCTCAAGGCCCACCGCCTTGTAATCCACCGCATGCACTTTAGCGAGAACGCGCATCATGTCGAGGTACATTTCACGGCGATCGGCAGGGCTGACATCGGGCAATAAAATCTCGGAATAAATTCGCCCCTCGACCATTGCCATGACATAAAATTTGGTGCCGATAACACTGACGTCATCGCACAGGCAAAGCATTTCCGGCACCGGCACATCGGTGTCCCACAGGGCCTTCATAATGCGGTATTCGCGATCGACCTGGTGGGCCGAGGGCAGTAATTCGCCCGGGGGTTGCTTACGCATCACATAAACACCCGAACCACAGAACAATTTGAATGTAGGGTTGCTCTGCCCACCATCAAACTGCTGGATTTTCAGTGGGCCTTGAAAGCCT
>JBFHDT010000308.1:0-3282 GCA_041584575.1 Porticoccaceae bacterium | reverse complement strand
TGGCACCAAAAGTTGACGCAACAAGTCAACAACAAAGCGGCATTGGCGGCCTTTTAAGCACCGCCGCACAGTACAACGATTAATTAAAAGGCATTGACCAACTGAACCAACAATTCCAGTCCCTTGGCCTCAAACCAGAAATGATTGGCCAATTTGCTAACACGGCTATGCAATACTTGAATAGCCCTCAGGGGCAACAGGCAGGTGCACTATTAAAACAGGGGTTGGGCGCTTTACTGTAGCGCAGACAGTTTACTGAGGCCCAGCCCTAGGGCTGGGTGAAACTGTAAAGAATTGAGCTCTCGTCGTTTATTCAGCCCTACTCTTGGTACATCGCCTTGCCTTCGGACAAGTTTAACCAACCTCTGGCAATTCGATAAATAACCCACAGAGCATCGACTGCTAGCACCAGGTAGCCAATAAGAACAAAGACCAATACAAAGCCAATAATTGACCACAGCACGCTAAACCAGAAGGTGCGTATCTGCCAACGAAAGTGAGACTCAAGCCACGTGCCTTCTACAGCCGTTTTTTTCATGTAATTGACAATGACACCGGCAATAAAAGTAATACCAATAAAAAATGAAACGGCCTGTAACGCATAGACTACCGTTGCGATCGTTTTGAGAGACTGCTCTTCTTCCACCTCTCCTTCAATCACCACCCCGCCTTTTTCATTCATGTTTTTATTCATACATAACTCCCTTTAAAAGCACACCCCGCAACCAATAACGGGATGCATTTAACCAATAATTAACTATCCGCACCTGACAACAGCAGGCGGCCAATAATAATACGCTGTACTTCAGAGGTGCCTTCAACAATTTGCATAATTTTACTGGCGCGGAAAATACTCGCCACCGGGTAATCTTCCATCACTCCGTTGCCGCCCAATATTTGCACCGCGTCGCTAGCACACTGTTCGAGTATTTCTGAGGCATAGAGTTTCGCACTTGCCGCTTCAAAAGTATGTGGGCGCCCCTCATCTTTAAGCCAGGCCGCCTTTAAATAGAGAGTACGAGCCATTTCTATTTTCACCGCCATATCGCTGAGCTTAAACTGCACACCCTGAAATTCAAAAATGGGTTTGCCAAATTGTTCGCGTTCTTGAGCATAGGCCAGGGCGTGATCGAGACAGGCCTGTGCTGCACCCACACAGGCAGCCGCAATACTGATGCGACCGGTTTCAAGCACGGCAAGATGTTGGGCAAAACCCCGATTTGGGTCACCAAGAATACTGTCTTTAGGAATACGGCAACCATCAAAAATTAGCTCATTGGTGGCGCCAGATTCAAAAGCGATTTTGTCGTAGCTTCTACCCACCACTAAACCGGGGGCAGTTTTCGGCACAATGAAGGTAACGATTTGCTCTTTGCCTTCAATTTCAGCTCGGGCGGCAACCACGACCAACGAGCAATGGTCGAGGCCGACATTGGTAATAAACTGTTTGCTGCCCTCTAACACCCATTCTTCGCCGTCGAATTCGGCACGCATTTTAAGGCTACCCGCATCGGACCCACTACTCGGCTCGGTCAGGGCAAAGGCACCAATGGCTTTGCCGGAACATAAGTCAGGCAACCACTGCTTCTTTTGCGCCTCGGTGCCAAAGCGGTCTATTTCCTGGGCGACAACACTGCTGGTGACATCGAGCAGTGTGCCAAGGGCGATATCTGCCCGCGACACCTCTTCAATCACCAAATGCATCGACACCCAATCGCCACCCCCGCCACCGTATTCTTCGCTAAAGGGCACACCCATAAATCCCATGTCGGCCATTTTTTCGAGAATGTCGTAGGGCACATCACTGCAGGTTGAAAGCTTTTGAAATTCGGGGGCGATCACCTCAGCGGCAAAACGCCGGGCCATGTCGCGAATAATGCTCTGCTCTTCATTTAAATCAAAATTCATAGTCACTGCCTGTCTGTCTGTTGATGAGTACTGACCTATTCATGACGGTCGATCCATTAATGACTGTCAATCTAGGTAGGTGACGGGATTGTCTGTGTGTAGAAGCAGCCCTTATTAACTCGCCCACTATTCACTTGCCAGGCCACTTCTGATTGACCAGCCCACTGGCGGTCATCGCCGCGACCTGTGATTAACCGACAGTGATCTTCCCCCGATAAAGTGGGCACCTTGTTATCTATAGCGCTATTTAGCCCACGGTAGCTCTGTATCTAAAGCCGCACCCATTTGTTCCTGATACGGAACCGGTTTCCCGTTTAATAATAATTCGCCACGATTAAAGTCCGCATGGCTTTCTATGCCTTGTTCAGTTGCCACAGCATAGCCGCTCATTACAGGTATTTGCGCCATATCTTTTAAGTTAGTGTCCGCAAAAAACGCGTTGTCGACTCTCGCTTTAACATCAACCTGACAAGCGGCGAGCACCTGGCGAAAGGTCTTTTTATCCATCAAACCATCGGCATCTACCCATTCAAAGGCAATGTCTACACCAGCACTCGCATCACCTTTGCCAAGGGTGAAACCATAATCAAACTTAAGTCCCTGTTCGACCAAAGCCGCCATAGCTAACATATAGGTTTGTAAATTTTCTTCATTGAGCGCCTCGAAATCAGATGCTCCCTTGTTACTTAACAGGGCAGCATACATTTGGCGATTCAGCGTTTGATTAACAACTGCAAACTCTCGGGTCGCCTGTTCGTTTAAACCTTCGTAGTCGATGTCGAGACGAAAACTGAGGGGCTCGCTAAACGCAGCCTTAAAATTCTCGTCATCTGAAGTCAAAGATTTCAAAATAAAATGGCCACTACCGTACAAACCGGCATCATTTTTGTCATTAACACTGTTCAAGGTGATACCCTCGATCCGACTCTCTGAGCCCTTAGAACGCGTGATCACGCTATCCAGCGTGTACTCAAGCTCACCCGTCAGCATACTGCCAGCATAAAATTCGGTAATATCCATTGTTAACGCAGAAGGAGCAATATCGAGAGTTAGCGCCTCATTTTTATCTTCAAAAGAAAGCGCACCAAATTTAACGGTACTCTTTAAGCGAGAGAAATCATCGTCACTGCTAAACGTCCCAATCACTCCGCTTTCAAGACTCACAGATTGACCATCCTCGGAAAAAGTAAACGGTGCCAGTTCCAGACCAACATTTTGCCCGCCCCATAAGCCAAGTAGGAAGTGACCATTTAAGGGTTTACGCTTCGCAAAACTGTCAAGAAATTCTTTAGCATCTTTGTCTTCGTCGACCAAAAAAGTCATGTCCGGTGTAAACAAAAGGTAATAGGCACCCAATTTCAAACCATCGGGTGT
>JBFHDT010000307.1:0-3288 GCA_041584575.1 Porticoccaceae bacterium | reverse complement strand
TATAGCCCCTGCCTGTTAGCGTATGCGATTTGTATGCCAGTTGAATGTCGTGGTGCTGTTAGGGGGGTTGGCTAGACGGCAAATTTAGAGGCTGGGTGATTTAATCACCAGCATTTTTTCAATTTGCATATCGGCAAAGGTGTGCGGAATACCCCCCGTGCCGTGGCCGGAGTGGCGTAACCCGGCAAAAGGCATCCAGTCAACGCGAAAAGCCGTGTGATCGTTAACCACAACGGCAGAGGCGGCAAGCTGTCGATAAACGTGCAGTGCAGTATCGATATTGTGAGTGAACACTGCGCCCTGAAACGCAAAATCGAGGGCATTGGCACGACGAATAGCATCGTCTATATCGTCAAAGCTGTAGACGCAAATGACGGGACCAAACACCTCGGTGCAGCTCACGTCGGCATCTGCGGGTGGATTTAAGAGCACCGTTGGCGGATAACAACTCGCGGATATTTTCTCGCCACCGCCCAGTAATATGGCCCCGTTATCAACCGCGTCCATAACGCTCTGATGTACCCTTTCAAGCTCTTGGTGGCGAATCATCGGGCCGATGTCGGTGCTTTCCAGATTTGGGTCTCCTACCGTCATGCCCGCACCTGCGCTAGCGAGCGCCGTTGCTACCCTGTGGGCGATAGAGCTATGTGCAAAGACACGTTGTACCGATATACAAACCTGCCCCGCGTGGTAGAAGCCCCCTTTTGCGAGCAGGGGAATGGCGGCGTCAAGGTCGGCGTCTTCAGCGAGCAAAACGGGTGCAATACCGCCGTGTTCCAGTGCGCAGCGGGTGCCCGGCGCGAGCTTTGAGCGCAACATCCAGCCGACTTCTGCACTGCCAATAAAGCTAAAGAATCCGACTCGGGGATCTCTGGCGAGCGCTTCAGATACATCGTGTCCGGTGGTGGAAAGCACCTGGCACCACTGTGGGGGCAAGCCCGCCTCGTGGAACAGTTGTATCAGTTCGTAACAGGACATCGGTGTGTCATTGGCGGGTTTGACAATAACCGGGCATCCGGCGGCGATGGCCGGAGCAATTTGGTGCACGATGAGGTTAATGGGGTGATTAAATGCGCTAAATGCCACCACTACGCCAATCGGTTCATGTTGAGTGAAGGCGAGGCGATTCGTCGATGCGGCATTGAGCCCCATGGGGATTTCCGTGCCATGGGTGGTGCGAATGCACTGTATGCAAAGGTTTATGCCGTCAATGGCGCGGGCCATTTCAACTCGCGAGTCAATCAGTGGTTTGCCCCCCTCTCGCGTCGCAATGTCGGTCAAGCGGGTTGCTTCACGCTCCATTAGATCTGCCGTAGTCTGCAATATTTGAATGCGTTGTTCCGCCGTTAGCCAGTTAGCGCGGTCTGCAAACAAGTGCTGTGCCGTGCTCAGTGCCGTGTCGACACCAGCCCAGTCGACGGTGTCGACCTCAGCGAGAAGTTGACCATCATAGGGCGCAAGGACACGCAGTGGTGGCCCCACAGCATCCGCACCGGGAACCATTAAGCCGTAGTGTTTGCTCATAAGTTTCTCTCCTTGGCTGGATTTGCAGTATGTGGCCTGAATAGCAGGCAGATGCACTTAGTTGTCGTGGGTCCAACGTGTATTGCTGATTGGATGATGCTTAAAAACCAAGCAAATTATGCGCCATTCAGGAAAGCGTTGAGGTGTGTGGCGTTAAAGGGTTAGGTTAAAGAAGTGAAAGGGCCGCGACGTTTACCAAGCGCTAAATAAGAGCCGCTGCTCTTTATCGCATGGGGCGGACTGTTTTGTCTTTCGCTGCATAACCGCCGCAAATGACAGCGTAATGTGTCTGACAAGCTGACGAAAAAAATGGCAGTACTGGCTTCAGGCTATGAAGTGAGAATCTTTCAATGTCTGCTAAGCAGGTGAGTGTTGTGCATTAATAAACTCACAGGCTTTAACGATGACCGGCTCAGGTGTTTCCAGATGTGGGTAGTGGGCAGCTTTTTCAATTTTAAATATTTCTAAAGGGCTGCTAACCCGTGCTGTAATCAGGTCAAGATTGGGTTGATAGCCGTAGTTGTCCTGTTCGCCAAAGATGGCGAGCACAGGGCAAGTAATTTCTTCCAGTGAGGTCGCGTAAGGTTTTTTCGGTACGGTTTTTTTCAGGGCCATACTGGCCCAGTTTTTAAAAAGAGTATCGGTTTTATCACCGTGAAATGGTTGTAACTTTTCACGTAGTCGGCCCTTATAAAAAGCCTCTTCCGCCTTTTTGAGGCCGTCTATTGCACCGGAGTGCATGATTAATTGCGGTACGATGGAAATAATGCCGCAAATATTATCTGGGTGCTTACTGGCGGCAATTAAGGCGACAGCGCCGCCAAAACTGTGGCCAACTAAAATGACTTTATCCAAGGAAAAGTGTTTGATGATGTCGGCGATAGGCTGGCCAGCTTCGTCTTCTCTGGGGTCACCGGGACGAGGAAGTATTAGGGGGGCGGATTTACCGTGCCCCCAGCGGTCATAGACAATCCCGGCAAGTCCGCTGGCTTCGCACAATTGCTGGGGGAACTCGCGCCACATGCCAATGCAGTCGAGACCACCGTGGAGAAAAATGAGGGTAGGCTTATCTTTTTCTGGCTCACCTAGCAGCAGAGTAGTGATACGGTGGCCCGCTGCGATTACGTCTTGTTCGTGTGAGTACATACGGTGTTTGTCGTCCGAGTTCATGGCATTAAAAGCCGGGATCCAAGTTCGCCTCTCAGCAAAATGCGGCTCGCTGAATACTGAAAGCCGGCACGGAGGGTGTCAATGGCACCAACAATAACATGAAAATTATGCAAAGCGCTCTAGAGGGTGACCTTGCATAAAGGCGCCTTGGGTAGCTTTATCACGGGTTTGCCGAATACGATTAGGCCAAGATTATTGGTCAGAAAACAGGACGAGTAAACTTCGGTTTGAGGTGTTAACGCGACTAAAAGCAAAGTGACTGCTGAGGGTAAATTATGGGAATTAGTAGAGCCAAAAAAACCGAAGGTCACTTAGAGTAACCTCGGAAATTCATGGATTTTATGGCATTGAAATTACTTAAAGACGCCTGCTGATGATACGAGCCAAAAGCAGGCCTATGATCATTGTCGCTACAAATAGTAAAGTTGTTGGGTAGGCGTAGCTTAAGCCCGCAATTGCCGGGCCGGGGCAGTAACCGACCAGACCCCAGCCAGCACCGAAAAGCACGGCACCGATCAACAATGTTTTGTCGATATCGGTTTTCGTTGGCAGATGGAAGGTCTCGCCAAAAATGGGCGCGGGTTTTTTGAGCAC
>JBFHDT010000306.1:0-3291 GCA_041584575.1 Porticoccaceae bacterium | reverse complement strand
GTAAATAGAGTATAGGATGTAGTAGAGGAGAGTCTAAAGCGGCAGGTATTTACGTGGGGACTGATGGGCCGAATTTCGGCGAGGGTTTTGGTAGGGACCGGAGTCAACATACTTGCCGAGCTTGGAGTTAGCCCAGCAAGTATGTTGGTTTGTGTCGCAGCAGAAAGGTCAAGAACGACCCTAACTAAGAGAGCTTTTATCAGAAGAGCTATTATTAGGAGAGCTCATATTAGGAGAGCTCATATTAAGTGAACTTTGCTGCCTTGAGGCTAAACTTGCCAGAACCTAAACCGGTCATGCACAGTAGACCGCCGATAATGGCCATGTTTTTCATAAACAGGCTCTGCTGGGTCATCATCTCTCGGGCATCCTCAATATTCCAGTAGGGGTGAAAAATCACCGTGACCGGTATTAAAAAGAGGGCAATCGTTAATGCGGCGAGACGGGCATGCCAGCCCAGTAACAACATCAGGCCACCACCGAGTTCAATAATAATGGTCAGTACCAAAAGCACATCGACCATGGGCAAACCCTTGCTCGCCATATAGCCAGAGACGGTCGAAAAACCGATAATTTTATGCACCCCAGCGGGGATAAAAAGCGCCGCAAATAACATCCGCCCAAGAATGGGGCCAAAACGCTGGGCGATGATGTTTGAATTGGTTAGAAAGGTGCTCATGGTTTTTCTCCAGATTTTTATTGCTTGCAAGGGTCACTAAATATAATGCCTGATTGTTGCTTTTTCATCAGATACGGTATTAGCGGCCTGCAGGCTTGTTAGGTGAAGTCTTCCGGCTTGGGTGCGCGGGGTTGGCGCGAGGGCTTTTTCTCGCCGCGTTTTTTTGCAGCGCCATCAATTTTAGGGCGTTTTTTATTGGTACGCTTTAGCTCCGGCTTGCTGCGACCTTTATCACCCAGGCCACTGACCTGTTCAATTTTCATCGCTTGCTGTCGCACCCTGACGCGCTTGAGGTGCTGAAAGATTTCCTTCGGCATACCGTCGGGCAGGTCGACTGTGCTGTGTTCACTTTGCATGTCGATGTGGCCAATAAATTCACTTTCAATACCGGCTTCATTAATCATCGCGCCGACAATATCACCGGGTGATGCACCGTGGCTGCTACCAACTTCAATGCGATAGCGCACGAGTTCAACATCGGGGTGCTGGCGGAGTTTGGAGATGGGTTTTTCGCCGCCTGCGCTTTTCGAGTTCGGTTTGCGCGGGGTTTTATCGCGATGGGGTGCATCATGACTACTGCTTTGGGTATCGCGCTGGGGACGTGTGTTCTTCTCCGAATTTTTTAAACGGCCCTTGTGCTTGTCGGTCTTCTTTTCAGTCGGCGTGTTAATCGATTTTATGGAGGGGTAGAGGGGTGTTTTTTGTTGTGACTGCCAGGCGAGAGCTGCAGCGATATCGGCAATGTCCAGCTCATTGTCGTGAGACATTTTGGCCAGCAATTCACGGAAGCTACTGAGATCCTGTTTTTTAAGGGTTTCAAGTATCGTGTTTTGAAAGCGTTCGATACGCTGTCCGCTAATCTCTTCACCGCTGGGTATTTCCATTGAGGTTAATGGCTGGCGAGTGGTTTTTTCGATAGAGCGCAGCAGGCGGCGTTCTTTGGGGGCGACAAAAAGTATCGCCTTACCTTCGCGCCCGGCCCGGCCAGTACGGCCAATACGGTGGACGTAGGATTCGTTGTCATTGGGAATGTCGTAGTTAATCACATGACTGATGCGCTCAACGTCGAGGCCGCGAGCGGCAACATCGGTGGCGACAATAATATCAAGCACACCTTTTTTAAGTTTGTTGATGGTTTGTTCGCGTAGTGCCTGGTTGAGATCTCCGTTCAAGGCTGAGGCGGCATAGCCTCTGGCCTGGAGTTTTTCAGCCAGGTCTACTGTCGACGATTTGGTGCGCACAAACATAATGATGCCGTCAAAATCCTCAACTTCGAGAATACGGGTCAGGGCATCGAGTTTCTGGTGGCTGTTGACGATCAGATATTTTTGCTCAATTTTCTCAACAGTGCTGGTTTTATTGGCAATGCGCACCACTGCGGCATCGCCTATATAAGTGTTGGCAACACGGCGAATAGGCGCGGGCATGGTGGCTGAAAACAACGCCCGTTGAGCGTTGTCCGGTGTTTTACTAAGAATTTTTTCAATATCGTCAATAAAGCCCATGCGAAGCATTTCATCAGCTTCGTCGAGTACTACCGCTTTGAGTTCGCTCAGATCGAGGCTGCGGCGGTTGATATGATCAATTAAACGCCCGGGAGTCCCTACAACAATGTCAACGCCACGACGCAGCGTGCGCAGTTGACCGCTGATATCCTGACCGCCGTAAACTGGCAGGACGTGAAAGCCCTTCATGTGACGAGCATAGGTTTGAAAGGCCTCGGCAACCTGTATTGCTAACTCGCGGGTTGGAGCCAGAACCAGAACTTGCGGCTTTTTCTGGCTAGTTTTCAACTTGCTCAGTAAGGGTAGTGCAAAAGCGGCTGTTTTGCCGGTGCCGGTTTGTGCTGTGCCGAGTAGATTGCCACCGCCTAACAGTAGAGGAATGGCCTGAGCCTGAATGGCCGAAGGTTGTTCGTACCCCAGCTCGCTGACGGCTTTTAAAACCGGTGCGGACAGGTTGAGGGAGGCAAAAGTTATCGCTTCTTGCTGGCTTGCCTCACTGTTTGAATGTGTGCCCTTACTGGCTGTTGACTTAGCGTCTGGCTTTGCATCGGATGCTGACATAGGAGGTGCCTAAGGAAGTGCCTAATAGATAGAAGTGCCCGGGAGTTGGCGCAAGAGGGGGCAAACGCAAGCGCTGCCCCGCAGGGGCGCGAAATTATACGCAGGTCAATGGTTTTAGTCTACGTATTATTTTCTGCGCCCAGGCTAAATTATCTTGTGTTAACAATAAGTTAAAGGCTTTTTGCTGCTTTGGCCAACAGCCTGTCCAATACATTGGCAAAAGCCTGTCGATCTTTTTGATTAAAGCTGGCCGGACCACCTTGCACCTCGCCGGTTGATCGCAATTCCTCCATTAAATTGCGCATGGTGAGTCGCTGTTTGATATTGGCCTTAGTGTAATGCTCACCTCGGGGGTTAATGCACTCTGCGCCTTGTTCAATGGCCTCGGCAGCCAGTGGAATATCGGCGGTAATCACCAGGTCGCCACTGTCGAGGTTGGCAACAATGTAATCGTCGGCAACATCAAAACCACCGGGCACCTGTATGGATTTTAGCCAGGGCGATTTTGGCAGGTTCAACGTTTGATTGGCAACGAAGAGGGTCATT
>JBFHDT010000305.1:0-3295 GCA_041584575.1 Porticoccaceae bacterium | reverse complement strand
CTGAGGCCGTAGCGGCTGCCCTGGCGTATCTGCTGAGCGAGTTTTGCACTTTTGATTAAGGCTTTACTGGGAACGCAACCCGTATTGAGGCAGTCGCCGCCCATTTTTTTGGCTTCGACTAACGTCACTTTGGCTTTAACGGCAGCGGCGATATAGCTGGAGACCAGGCCGCCAGCGCCGGCGCCAATCACAATCAAATTGCGATCAAATGTTGCCGGGCGCTGCCACCTTTTGTAGGCGCGACGGTTTTGAATAATCGCGACCAGTTTTTTTGCCAATAAGGGAAAAATACCCAGTAGCACAAAGGAGGCGAGCAGGGCGGGAGACAGCACGTCCGATAAGTTTTCAAGCTGGGCTAGCTGAGTACCAGCATTAACATACACCACCGTGGCGGCCAGCATGCCAATTTGGCTGACAGCATAAAATGTGACCGTGCGAATGGGCGTTAAACCCATCAACAGGTTAATAAGAAAGAAAGGGAATATGGGTACTAAACGCAGGGTCAACAAATAAAAGGCGCCGTTTTTTTCTATGCCTTCGTTAATGGCTTTGAGACGGTCAGCAAAGCGGGTTTGCACCACATCGCGCAACACAAAGCGAGACACCAGAAAAGCGAGAGTGGCGCCAATGCTACTGGCGAAGGAGACAATAATCGTGCCCCACAGTAAACCGAAGAGCGCGCCACCACCCAGAGACATCACTGCAGCACCGGGCAGTGATAGGCCAGTGACTACAACGTAGGCAATGAAGAAGCTCCCTCCGACTAACAGGGGCTTGTCGGCCAGCTGGGCCTGTGCCTGTTCGAGACTCTCTTTGAGGCCTGCAAGGGTTAAGGTGTGATGGAGGTCAAAGCTGAAGAACGTTCCTATAAGGGCTGCGATCAGTAAAATCAGCAGGCTTCTCTTCATGCCTATGCCTCTGTATTGGCGGTTACAAATGGTGTTTTTTTTATGCTCAGAAAATCAACGTTAAGCGCGGCCCGTTGTGCCACTGATTTAGCTATTCTCCGAGTTCCACGCTGTTGCCCGTATTTAAAACGAGCCACCTAGCTTGATGTAAGCTAGGTGGGCTAACTTAACATCTGCGCCAGTGAGATGGGTAGCGTATTAGCTTTCTTGCGCAAAATTGGCACAACTTTTTCACCGAGAACGGCGCCAAGGGAAAGATCACCCCAGTTAAGCAGGCATAAATAGTCACTCAGAAAGAGTGTTGGCAAGCGCGTTTGTGAAACTTTATTCAAGCGCTGATGACAGAGACGAGCGAGATAAATGACGGCTATTGCGCTTAAAGGGGCATCGGGTATTTTTGCAGGGGGCGCAAATTCTGGAAAGTCCTGATACTCAATAGTTTGCCAAATATTGTCAGGTAAATTCCATGTTTTTAGTAATTGCGCGCCAATAACAGAGGTGTCAAAAAAGTCGATGAGATTTTCCAGCTTGGGGTTTTGCTGGCGTAATAGCTCAATTACGATATTGCCGAGCTCGTGTACCAGGCCAATGGTAGCCATCTCGGCTGGTTTGCCGATACCAGAAGCGTGAGAAATTGCAAAAGCGATATGGGATATTTCCAGCGCGCGGAGATAAGATTTTTGAAAGACAGATGTGGTCGGCAAGCTTTTGCGGAGACTTTGTGACATGACAATTTGATGGACACCAACAAAGCCCAGCAATGCGACTGCGTGATTAACATCTGATATTTTCTCTTCAAACGCATAATCCGCTGAATTAAGTGTTTTAAGTAATACGCTGGTTAGCGAAGGATCGTTCTTGACTAACTCCACTACTTCGTTCGTGGATGTACTATCGTCCATAAGCTTGTTTAACAAGCTCATGGTGGAAATGGGCAGCTTTGGGATTTTTTGGATAACGGCCTGGACAAGCTCAGAGTTTTTTGAGCGCGCTTTGGCCTTGCTGTGTAGATCAAACAAGGTGTCTATAAGAGTGTCTGTTTGGATAGAAATTGCCAGTTTTTCAGATTCTTTTCTGGCTGTTAGAGTCACGGCACTTTGGTGAAGTTGACGATAGATAAAAAGTAATATGTCGTCGTCAACACTGCTGAGCAATTTTTTATCAATAAGTAGGACAGAGGAGTCCTCAGCCGCTTTGGCAGAATTATCTCGACTAATTGAGCCATTTAAATCAGCAAAAGTAATCCAGGAGTCACGGGTATAGTTGCCGATGCTCACTTCCTCATTGGCTTTAACCACAATGTCTTCAATTGTGCCATCAAGAATGACATAAGCCGTATCGGAAGGTACTCCTGCCCTGAAAAGGTATTCGCCTTTATTGAGTTTTTTCGTGGTGCCAATATTGAGCAGTGTTACCAGTTCGTTGCCCTTATTTTGTTCAGCCCGTTGCAGTCGTGCTTTTAAGGGGATATCGGCTTTTGGTGGCGTGCTTTTGGCTTGCCTGGTTGTTGTGTTTTTGGCGGTGGGTACGGGGGTAATAACTGATTTTTTTTCTTTTCGCCTAAAAATTTTTAACATTGCGTCATCCTGCGCTATTTAAATAAGAATTTAACCGAATATATTATTTTAAAATGAGTAAAGCTTCTCAGGCGGAGCAGTCAGCAGTTACTTTTTCGGCAAATATGTCCTTTGTGTGAATCTCAACGTTTAAACTAAAGACTTATAAAAAATCTTGGACTTGCGTTGGTAATTGTAGAGTTCGGCTTTCTCTTGTGGTAGTTGCGCCAGGCTGATGGCGACAAATCCATTTTCCTGAAACCAGTGGGCAGCCTGTGTGGTGAGCACAAATAATGCGTCGAGTTTGAGTTCGTTTTTGGCCTTGTCCTGCAAGTGTTCAAGTAGGCGGGTGGCGAGGCCTTGTTTGTGGAAATCGGGGTGAGTTACCACGCAGGCCAGCTCCGCCGTATTGCCGTCGTCAAAAGGATAGAGGGCGGCGCAGGCAATGAGCATACCCTCGGGGTGGGCGATAACATAAAAGCGAGAAATTTCTGTTTCGAGCAGCTCGCGGGAGCGCTTGACCAATACCCCTTGCTCTTCCAGCGGGCTAATTAAATCGAGAATGCCGGTAATGTCGTCAATGCTCGCCTGGCGGATAACTTCTTCACCGTGCTGCAAGACCAGCGTGCCGACACCCTCACGGGTAAATAGCTCGCCAAGTAGAGCGCCATCGGCTTTGTAACTGATTAAATGGCAACGTGGCACACCGCTCAGGCAGGCCTGATAGGCCCCCTGTAAAGGGCCGAACAGTGCGGGTTCTTTCAGTTCTTCGAGCAGACCCTGGGCCTGACTCAAATTAATGCTTTTCAACAAGGCGCCCTGGCTATCACT
>JBFHDT010000304.1:0-3313 GCA_041584575.1 Porticoccaceae bacterium | reverse complement strand
GGCGTAAGCATAACCGCCACCACCGCTAACATGCGCGACAAGAGGTCGTTCATCTGCTGTATTCACTCGCTCCAGACCGCCATAAACTCGCCACGACAGGCTGTCAAAAATCTCATCCTTGGGTGTTAAAGAAAACACATCCGCCACATCAAAGCGTTCTAATTTTAAAGAATTATCGTCGTAAACTCGCATAGCCACAGTACCCATATTAATTTGAGCACCATCAAGGAACCCATAGGGGTTATCGAGCAAACTGTGGTAAGCCATGCGAAAACCAAGCTCACTGTAATTACCGCTATCGTCATGCCCCCGCCCTACGGTCAAACGCTTACTTTGATGGGCTTTTTCCGGTGAGACGGGCACGGGAACCTCCACCTGGGGGTGAGCGGGATAGGTACTCAGCGCAGTCAGTAATGCCAGGCTGTGTTTTGCCGATGTCGCGTCACGCCCTTTTTTCGCCTGACGGTAGCGCACGATGTGATAAGCGGCTTGCAGTGCACGGTATTGCTGTGACGGCGGCAATGCGAGAAAGCCTGGGCTTTGAAGCACGGCTTCATTCTCGGCAAGCTCAATTAATAAGGGGTGAAGGTTGTCGGGCAGTGTCGATAACTGAAAATGCAATTGGGTGGCAATTGATGGACGATACTGATGATCAGTAATAAACCCTGCCTGTTCAATACTGCGCACTGTATCAATAGGGATGGCGGCTAAAACAAACTCATCCGTTAATTCTGCCGAGGGGCGCGCTACCTCAAGTAATTCGAGTAAACGATAGGAGCAATTTTCTTTAAAAAAGTAGTAGGCGAAATTTATATTTTTTAATTCCCACAAATGTGTACCCAGTCGCCGTGCTTCAAGTGGTGTTAAGTTGAGTGGATATTCCCAAATATCTCTATTTTCAACCCGGTTATATTCCTGAATTTTTTTAAAATAGGGTTCAACAATAAACTGCCCGGGATAACCACCGCTTAAACCTTTATAGGCATATAGTAGTGAATTATCGCCCGCGGGGATATTGGCACCAAAATTCACGCCATAGGCCAACCAGTCTGAACTCCTTCCGTCAGAGGGGGGGTCGAGCCGCAACAAGGTGTGGCCAAACATAGAGGACGGGCTATTGAGGTGGTGGGCCGGGAATACCAGCACGACATGCTCAACATTAACCATTTCCCGCCACTGCTTATAAAGCGGGCAATCTACCTTGGGCAAATACTGATCTTGAATGTTTAATTGCTGGCTGAGCCAATCCAGCCGTGCGGGAAATCGACACTGGGCATGATTGTCGCCATCACTCGTTTCAAAAAAACCACGCAGCGTTGCCAGTAACTCTGCATCGGGTTGAGTTGCGCCCTCATCGGAGAGGAAGAATTTCTCATCATCAACATAACTGCCGTACGACGCTGACCGTAAAGACAACGTCGCTGGCTTGTAGTGCAGTAGGTTTATCCACCCTCGCTTGTGCCAGAGCTTTTTCTCTAAGGCTTGTTGTTGCAAGACCTCGATATACGCATCAACCGATAGCTTTGGGTTTTGGAGGGCAACAACTGGCAAGCTATGGACAACACTGAGTACGACAAGCAGCAGGATGAAAAAAGGTTTCATTTAGTGTCCAGGCGACCGTTAGGATTTTGATCTATTGACAAGATTTGGAAGAACCCAAAAATAACGAAAATACTGGCAAAAAAATACCCTGTGCCGCAACCGACACAGGGTATGAGACGCGTACTTAAGCTGCGTATTTAGACAACTGTGCGTCGTTTTTCATCAACTGCTGAATAGACGCCATGACTTCACTCGCCGTAACCTCTTCACTGGGGAATAAGGTACTGAAGTTATCGTGAGTAAGGCGGGCAAATGAGGCTCTATCCTGTGCTTCAATGCCAAGCGTCAGTGCAACGGCGTTTAAGGCATCGCCTTCACCACGCGCCACATCTTCAGAAAACTCATCCATCACCTGGGCTAGTAAGCTAATGCCGCCATAGGTCAAAGTGCCATTAGGTGAACAACCGTTGGTACCACTACTCATACCAAAGGTTGCATTACCCGAAGTACCATTGGTCAGGGAGGCGCCCAGGTGGGGACCCAGGCCTGAATTACCTTTAAACAACATATTACCCCAACCACAGTTAGGGCCACCTGGCGCTTCAGCGAAGCCCAGAGAAGGTAGCGCAGATAGAGCAACGATACCGACAAACTTACTTACTTGTATTTTTTTCATTTCATTCATCCTTATGACAACACAATAACGTGCAGCTAATCCTACCTCGCGCCCCCGCGTTATTCAAACAACAAGTGTGAGGCAAAGCTCTCTGGAAATGATACCTGTCAAATCATCGGCAATATTTGGTAAAGCAGTACCTGGACAACGCCGATCATGGCGCCCAGCAAGGCACCAAACCAGGTAATGTGACGGAATTGTTTACGTGAAAAACCCATTACTAACTCTTCAAGAGTCGCGACATCAAGGTCGTCGATTTTGGCCTGGATTCGCAGCTTAATTTGCTCACTGTCCTCGCCGCTCTGTTCAGCAACTTTGGCAATTTCACTGATCAAATAATTACCCGCCATGCTACGCGCCATGCCCAGCATGGGCTCGGTAATATTGAGCATGCCGCCGAGCTTGCCGATCAACTCATCGACTTTAACTGTTAGATCGGTCTTTACTTTCTCGGTCAAAAATAATTCAGCAACATCGTTATTACCAAACACATGGGCGACAAAGGTGTCGGCAATAGACTCTGAAATATGATGACGCTCACGTGGAATCAATCCAGGTGTAAAGGGTAATTTCCACTTCCCGAGATACAGCGGTGCATAGGGGCGAAACAACATGCGAATCGCTACATCGTTGGTCACCGCGCCGATCAAAGCGCCGATAAGGGGGGGAAGAACGTAGGCCAACCAGGATTCCATAATAAAAAACTCACCGTAATTAGGAAGATAATCAGAACAGTAAAATGCAGCACGCCATCATAAAGCTCTTTACCTTACTGATCCATCCACCAGGCAGAGGAATCTGCGTTCAGCCACAATGCTCTATTACCCAAAGCCCTACTAAAAGCGGTCGCGAATACTGCACGACGTCCAGGTAAAAAACGCTACACTGCCAGAGCAAAATTTACTCACTATCTACATTAATAACTATAAATGGACAGTATTTATGAAAAATCTCGAAGGAAAAGTCGCTCTCATTAGTGGCGCCGCCCGTGGTCAGGGTGCTGCCGAAGCCCGTATTTTTGTTGAACGTGGCGCCAAGGTCATGCTCTGCGACGTGCTCGATGCTGAAGGAGAAAAAACCGCCAGCGACATCGGT
>JBFHDT010000303.1:0-3331 GCA_041584575.1 Porticoccaceae bacterium | reverse complement strand
TGGCTGTGCCGAATTGACAGTAGAGCGCTAAGATCAACGATGATGCGCGAAGATCTGAGGTGCTAGGCATCATTTTTCTCGGCCCTCGGGTCTAGAACCTCAATAATTTCTGGCGCTTGATAATAATCGGGGAAATCTTCTTTGACCACAGGGCTTTGCGGTGACCAGGTGAAACAACCATTGAGCATAAAGGGCGCTTGATCGGATTCCATTTCACCGCGAGCTGTCGGTGCTAAACCCATCAGCTCTCGCGCATAATCAGCCGACAGGGTTTGAAAGGTCACCGTCGCCAATGGGCCTAGTAGCTCGGCGAGATGCGTACAGCCCAATACACCACCCACCACTTCACGCACCCGCCTGTTCCAGCCAGCGCCTATTTTTAGGCCTACGATACCTTGAAAATTACCCAGTACATCAGAACAAATGGTATAAGGTTGAACATCCATTACCACTTCAATAGCCTGCACGACCAATTCTCGGTCAATCGTCAGACGTATCGACATATCATGCACCGGTAAGCCTGAAGCCACCGTACCCCGCCACTTATTTTCATAGGTATAGGTTTTCTTGTCGACAATATGCGCCTCAATATCCCACAGGCCATCATCACGGTAATACCCGGTTAAATCGATGTTGCGAGTGTGTAAGTGCTGTCGAGCTTGTGGTGGTGATAAAGGCATCAGTTAAAGCGTTCCTGTTTTTTTAAAAGTGTTAAACCCAAGGGTGAATGACTAAGGCAGTCATCAGGGTGTGAGTACTACACGGCCTTTAATCTCACCGGCGTGTAAGCGTGCGACAACATCATTAATCGCCTCTAAAGGCTGACGCTCAATATGGGGTGTAATATGTCCCAGGCGCGCCAGTTCGAGCACTTCTTTCAGCTCCTGCCGGTTACCCCAAATACTAGTGGTTACCTCAACTTCTAGAGGGATT
This sequence comes from Porticoccaceae bacterium, assembly GCA_041584575.1. Lineage (GTDB taxonomy): Bacteria > Pseudomonadota > Gammaproteobacteria > Pseudomonadales > Porticoccaceae > Reddybacter. The sequence goes on along the minus strand of JBFHDT010000303.1, from coordinate 2,398 downwards.
TCCCAAAAGGTAAAGGGCAAGGTACCGCCAGCAATACCGACCACCACAATTTTTCCAGCGACGGCAACACTGGCCGCGGCACTTTTCAGTGTCGCATCGGCACCGACAAAATCGATAACCGCATCAGCACCAATACCATCGGTGGCAGCCTTCACCTCTGCACCCACATCACCCCCGGCGTTGATTACCACATCCGCACCCAGCTCTTTGGCCATGGCCAGCTTTTCGTCGCTGAGATCAATGGCGATCAAGCGTGCAGAGGGGGCTAAAGCCTGGGCAATTTGCAACGCCATGTGGCCGAGGCCGCCAACGCCGATAATCGCCAGAGTGCGGCCCGGTGCCAACTTCGACAAGGCCTTTTTGACCGCTCGATAGGGTGTCAAAGCCGCATCGGTGAGCGGTGCAGCAACGACGGGATCGAGGCCATTGAGCTTCACCAGATTGCGCGAGTGAGGCACGTAGAGCTTCTCGGCCCAGCCACCATCGACCATAATCCCTGGATAAATCGGGTTTTGGCAAAGGTTCTCTTCACCTTGCTCGCAGAAACGACAGTTGCCGCAACCCCAGGCACCAAAAACCGCCACCCCGTCGCCAACAGCAACATCTTTCACTTCGCTACCCACAGCTTCGACAATGCCGGCATTTTCATGACCCAATGTAATCGGCTTCTGCCGTGTACCCACTTCGCCGTCAATAACATGCAGGTCGGAATGGCACACTCCCGCGCCCGATATACGCACCAGCACGCCGGTGGGCCCTACTTCGGGTTCGGGCAACTCTTCTATAGTAAGCGGTTTACCGACACCATTAAATCTTGTCGCTTTCATTATTTTCTCCTCAGCAAGGTTAAACTTTTAGCCTTGCCTACTGCGTTCGTTCAGCACTTTAGTTTATAGCGCTCACCATCGGCGATGATATAACCCGCCGTGGGTGGTGAAAAATGGGTGCCGATAACCAGCACCGGCTTATCAACATATTTGGCATAAAAATCCCAACGGGTGTCGATAGCTTTCGGCGGATCATAATCGGCAAAGCAGGACCACTCGGGGCACGCCAGCTGACAAGGGTGATGAGTCATATCACCGGTAATCACAGCATCTTCACCGCCCGATGAGATACGCACGCTAATATGTCCCGCCGTGTGGCCGTGGGTGGGTTCAAACCACACCTCGTCGTTGACGCGATAGTCACAAGGCACCAAGTCGGCCAAACCGGCATCTATGATCGGCTGCACCGAGTCTTCTAGCACCGGGCCAAAGTGCTCGGTGTCGGGTTCCTTTTCCCAGGCCTCCCACTCCTTTTTACCAAATAGATAGCGAGCATTGGGAAAGGTTGGCACCCATTTGCCATCGACCAGCATGGTATTCCAGCCGACATGATCGACGTGAAGGTGGGTGCAAATGACATAATCAATGCTTTCACGAGGATGGCCCGCTGCCGCGAGGTCTTCAAGAAAAGAACCTTTACGCATCGCCCAGGCCTCGGTAGTGCGTTCTTTATCGTTACCCAGACAGGTATCAACCATGATTTTCACGCCTTGAGTTTCAATAATCAGGGCGTGAATGCTCATTTTTAGCCAGCCCCTGTCGGTAATAAAATTCGGGCTCAGCCAATCAATGGCTAATAGCTTCTCCGGTGTCGCATCCGGCAAGACAAACTTGCCGGGGACAGGGGAATCCTCTTCAATGATTTTAGTGATTTTGACATCACCAATCTGCCAGTCGGCCATTTCAGCTCTCCTTCAATCCTTGCTAGACACTCGGTTTATGCGTTGCGAATCCACAGGCCACCGTCAACGGGCATAATCACGCCGGTCATAAAAGAAGCCGATGGCAGCGCAAAATTAAAGGTCGCATGAGCCACCTCCTCCGGATCGCCATAACGGCGCACAGCGACGCGACGCTTGGCAAAGGTGACCTTGTGTTCGTCGCTAATAAAATCAGTCAGGGGCGTTTTGATCGGCCCGGGGCAAACACAGTTGGCGGTAATACCTTCGCGACCGAGGTCAACAGCTAGCGACTTAGTGAAGCCGACGACAGCATGCTTGGCAGCAGTGTAAGGCCCGGCATTTTCGGTAGCACCAAGGCCTTCGGTAGAGGCAATATTAATAATGCGCCCGTGCTCGGCTTTGCGCAGCATGGGCAGTGATGCCCGCACCATACGCTGCACCGAGTTGATCAGCACGTCCATGCCAAACTGCCAGCGCTCTTCGTACTTTTCGCTATCGAGTTTCACAAACACGCCCAGGCCTGCATTGTTGACGAGAATATCCAAGCCACCAAATTCAGCGCCTATGGCGTTTGTCACTTCGACAATGCGCTCTGCATCGCAAACATCCAAACCCCAGGCTTTAGCTGTACCGCCGGCGTCATTAATCTCTTTTGCTACCGCCTCGGCT
>JBFHDT010000302.1:0-3374 GCA_041584575.1 Porticoccaceae bacterium | reverse complement strand
TTGACGAGAATATCCAAGCCACCAAATTCAGCGCCTATGGCGTTTGTCACTTCGACAATGCGCTCTGCATCGCAAACATCCAAACCCCAGGCTTTAGCTGTACCGCCGGCGTCATTAATCTCTTTTGCTACCGCCTCGGCTTTATCCTGATCGCGATCGGTGACTGCTACCTTAGCGCCTTCATCGGCGAAAAGTATCGCCGTTGCCCGGCCCATACCACTGGCCGCACCCGTAACATGAACCACGCTACCTTTAACCGAACGACTTAATTTACTGAGTCTTGCCACAATATTTTACCTTTTGAATGAATATGACAGCCCAACAACCTGTCTGCTGAGCCTGATTAATAAAAGAAAGAATGCAAGCTAATCCCAAAAAACGGCACTGAATTTAGGCCGTAAAATACTATTTGTAGAGCTTAGCTAAGGCCTGCTTTAAGCGACGTTATCGGCGGCTGGCCGATCTCTTCCGCCTGCGGTACCGCCAGACATTTCTCGGCAAACAGCTTCATCTGTTTGTAGAAAATGTCGTAAGGCAAACTCGCATAAGAGAACGAAACATTAAAAGTCACCGGCCCTGCCAGCGCCTGAATACCACTCATCTGTTCGATACATTACTGCGGCGTACCGAAGATTTAGTTATCGACGGAGATTGCCCATCGACTCATAGCGGCAGTCACCCAGCTCATGTTTATACATGCCGTAATCGGCCATGGCTAGATTAGGGTGGTTTTGGAATAGCATTAACACGCCAATATCCATAATAAACGCCTTATTTTTAGTCTTGTACGTTGATAGGTTTAAAATGTGATTGGTCGCTATCTTTACATAAGCAGTGTCTGCTAAACAAATCTAAATGGAGCCTAAAACAACCCGTCCGTTAATGCTCATCGTTTGCCAGGCGAGTGTTTATCTAATTGAGAAGCACAGGTGTAACACACTAGCGCAGCCAGATAGCAACTGGGTATCGGTCTTATCTAGAGGGTTGAATGTAAAGAATACGGGACGAAGAAGGGGCTAGGACAGCTCCTCACACAATAGAGAAAGTAACGCTGGAGTACCAAGCCGCCACTTTATAGGCGGCACTAAAGAATAAGTTCACACATGCTCTGCAAATCTCTTTGGTCGCTCATCAAACTGCGACCTTATTGCTGATCGAGACCAACAAACCCAACTCGACCTGCTATAGCCAGGCTCAAACAGATTTCACTAAATGAACATACGAGCCAGGCTGAATAACAGCCCGGCTCGTTCACCAGTATTCGTGGTGCTAAAATTGGAGCTAATTCAATGTTGGTCGCACTCGGCAAGAAAACTAATCAAACTCTCTCGATAGTCATAGTAGTCGGGATGTTCAAGCAAGGCTTTTCGCGTACGGGGGCGAGGTAAGTCGATATCGATCACTTTACCCACCGTCGCTTCTGGGCCGTTGGTCATCATCACAACCCGATCGGCCAGCAGTATCGCTTCGTCGACATCGTGGGTGACCATAACGGCGGTGAGTTTTGTACGATCCCACACCTCCATTAACACTTCCTGCAACTCCCAGCGCGTCAGCGAATCGAGCATACCGAAGGGTTCGTCCAGCAATAATAATTTGGGCGACAGTGCAAAAGCACGAGCAATACCAACACGCTGACGCATACCGTTAGACATATCTCCCGCCTTTTTGTGGAGCGAATCGCCTAAACCCACACGGGTTAGATAATACTCAACAATATCATTGCGCTCACTTTGCTGGGCGTGAGGGTAGACACCTTCAACACCGAGAGAAACGTTTTCTGTCGCCGTCAACCAGGGGAATAAACTCGGTGCCTGGAAAACTACCGCACGATCAGGGCCGGCAGAAACAACCTCCTTGCCATCGAGAATAATACCGCCCTTGCTGATTTCGTTAAGGCCCGCCGTCATCGAAAGAACTGTCGACTTGCCACAGCCCGAATGGCCAATAAGCGAAATAAATTCGCCCTTTTTCATTTTCAGATTAAAATCTTTGACAACAGCCACTGGCCCTTTTGGCGTTGGATAGACTTTATCCAGCTGTGTATATTCAAGATAGCGCTCCTGACCCAGGTTTTCTGTGGAAGGCTTTAAAGCCGTTTTATCCACACGCCAGTCGGTGGTGGTGTTGGGTCTGACTGGGGGTAGAGTGATATTGCTTTCACTACTGCTACTTTCAATACCGATATCCATAAGGTATTGCGTAATTTCTGCGCGCAACGCCTTAAAAGCCGGATCGTGATTCATCGCGCTACGATCACGGGGGCGCGGCAAATCAATTTTAAACTCCGGGCCAAAGGTCGCATTGGGTCCCGGCTTTAAGGGAATAACCCGGTCGGCCATAATCAAACCTTCATCGACATCATTGGTGATGAGGATGACAGTTTTCTTTTCCTGCTCCCAAATTTGCAAAATTTCGTCCTGCAAATTCGCGCGAGTTAGAGCATCGAGAGCGCTGAGGGGCTCGTCGAGAAGAAGAATATCGGGGCTCGCCGCAAGGGCGCGAGCAACATTAACCCGTTGTCGCATGCCGCCTGACAACTCGGCTGGGCGTTTATGTAAAGCCGGGGTCAAACCCACCATATCGACATATTTTAAGACCCGTGCTTCCCTTTCTTTTTTTGGCTTATCAGAAAATATTTGATCGACCGAAAGAGCGACATTACCTTGCACAGTGAGCCAGGGCATTAGGGAGTAATTTTGAAAAACTACTCCCCTGTCTGAATCGGGCCCGGTGATTGCCTTTCCCTCTTTTGTAATTGTGCCTTCGTCAGGCTGTATTAAACCGGCAATGGCTGAAATCAGGGTGGTTTTTCCGCTGCCAGAAAAGCCCACAATGGCAACAAATTCGCCTTCAGTAATTTCCAGATTAATATCTTTCAGCACAGCTGTTTTGTCAGAACCTTCACCGTAGGACTTACTGACTTTATCAAGCGCTAGAAGCGTCATTTCTTTAGTTTCCTTTCTGTAAAACAGCTGTTAAATATTGGTTTCGCCGAATGAGAATATTTTTTGTAAGGTCATCATTACTCGGTCGAGTGCAAAACCAATCAATCCAATAGTGAAAACGGCGACCATGATACGACCCAGTGAATGGGAGCTACCGTTTTGAAACTCATCCCAGACAAACTTGCCCAAACCGGGGTTTTGCGCCAACATTTCAGCCGCGATTAATACCATCCAGCCAACACCAAGAGACAGGCGTAAACCGGTAAAAATTAAGGGCAATGATGAGGGTAAAATAATTTTGGTAATTTGTGTCATCTTGCTCAGTCGAAGCACTTTGCCAACATTCACTAAATCTTTATCGATCGATGAAACACCTACCGATGTATTAATGAGGGTTGGCCACAAAGAGCAAAGTGTGACGGTGAT
>JBFHDT010000301.1:0-3381 GCA_041584575.1 Porticoccaceae bacterium | reverse complement strand
AGAAACGGCGCTGTGCCGAAGCATTCGGCCCAGTATTTAGTGTAGGAAAAGAGCGGAGTAACAGCAGACATAATGGAGAGACTAGCGATTCAAAGCGGCATTTTAACAGCCACGCCATAATTAAGTAGTGTCATCGGTCTATCCCGGTTGATGCCGCAAGCAAACAGCGCTGAACCCTGGTTTTAAAATCGACCCGTGCGCCTTCCAGAAAAATTAGCAATGGGACTTTAAACGCGACACTGGCGGTAGATAACCGGGCTCAAGCGCCTTTAGGGGATGCGAACCTGAGACCTGGCCCATAAAGGGCGATAGCACGGAGTAACCAAGTAAAGAGTGTAATTTTGGACTCATTTCCCGTACCAGTTCACGAGGCACCGAGAGAAAGAAATTCTCGATGGTTCGCGCCCAGGGCTGGCAGTATTGATTAGAGAGGGCCTGGCGAGGACCACTACTTTTATTCCCACCACCGCGATGTAAGGTATTACCTGCAAAAACTACGCAGGCACCAGCGGGCATTTCCAGTGCGATCGATTGATCTGCCATGCGCTCAGCGAACGCTGAATCACGTTCAGTGTCACCTTGACGGTAATCGCCACCAATCTGTTCATCACTCCACAAATGGCTACCGGGGACAATTTCGGTGCCACCGTTCTCGGCACTAAAATCATCAATGGCAACCACCGTCGACAAACCCACCATTGGCCGTGGACGGGGAATACTATAAAAGACATCATCAGCATGCCAGGGTTGGGGTGTTTCACCAGGGTGAATACAAATCGACTGACTGGTGGTGAGCAGAAAATTGTCTTCGAGAAACGCCTCACAAATAGCCATAATGCGTGGATCTTCTACAATATCCTGAATGACTTTATCGTAGGCGAGCAAGGCATAAATGCGCTCAGTTTTGCCACCCTCGAAATTATTACGACCTAAAAACTGCCCATTGAGACCAGCCAGCAACGCTTTAATGGACTTGAGTTGTGCGGGCTGTAGAAAGTCGCCAATGACCGTATAACCCTGAGTGGTAATTTCTCCAATTGCCGTGGTTAGTTTGTTTGCTTTCATGATCAAAGATGCCTTGTATTATTATCATTACGCATCCTGCTTTCACCTTGTTGCAACGTATGCCGAGGCTGATTGCCAACCCCGGCTATCACAACGCTATCGTTTCTCTTGCTGGAAGATTGGCAGCCAGTAGAAAAAGCCCACCAAAATCACCATGACGGCATCCATGATTCCCGCCTTGCCGCAAGCGCGCAACTTACCCTTTACCAATAACAGCTCACCGAGATGAGCAAAGAAAACAAAGACGCCAGCCCACAGCATATATTGGTTCCACGGTTCACCCAGCGCGCCAAATAAAGCCAATAAGGGCAGCGCCCAAAAGCCGAGGGTGAGGTATTTACCGAGGGTAAGAAAGCCTTGCATATGTATTCTCCAATAAGTTTGAATGCTGAGATCATAAAAAATAGTTGGCTGAATAAAAGCACCGTACAGCGCGCTCGTTCAGCATGGCAATGTCCTAGCAAAGTGATAAAACGGTCGCCCAGTGTAGCAACCGCCTCCATATCCGACAATCATACCCACCTATACCCACAGGAATAAATACTAGGCAGCCTTTTTGGGCACCCCCTTAGCCAGGAGTTTGATTTTTTCAAGTGCCGGCCGTGACCACCCAATAAAGCACAAAGTGGCCATCCCGGAAGCACCAAAAAGCATGCACATCACCAGTATTTGATAGCGCGCCGCCACTAGTGGAGAAACCCCAGATAGTATCTGCCCCGTCATCATGCCCGGCAGCGATACCAGGCCAACAGCAAACAGCGCGTTGACAATGGGGATAAAAGCCGCCCGGCAGGCGATACTACGGGCCTCCGACCACTCGACACCTCGCTCAGTTTCGGCGTACAGGCGCTCAGCGGCAAGACTGACCGCATTCATGGCATTGGCAAAGATCATGCCCGCCAGCGGGATGAGATAACGCGCGCTATACCAGGGCTCTAGCCTGAGTACCCCTTGAGTAACGAGTATCAGCACCAGGCCACCACCCAGAGCAATAGCCAAGAGAGCTCGTTTATACAGTAAAGACCGGTGCTCTTTGATACTACCCAAGCCTATCCAGCTGGAGGCAAAAACCATCACGGCCAGTACCGCCAGTACGACCCAGCTGCTATCGGATTCAAAAATAAAACTAAGAAAATAGCCCACTAAAAGTAGCTGACCGAGCATGCGAATAACAGCATAAAGGGCATTCCCTGGCCCCAACGACCAGCGGTACATCATCACTAGCACCACGGCGACAGGGATAAATGCCAGTGACAGACTGACCAGCGATAGGTTTTCAACACTATTATTCATGGTTCTGAGTTCTCAAAACTACTGCACGCCAGCATCGAAAACCCATATCCCAAGTGATTATTTTTCAAACAGCTCAGGCTCCAGAATATTCACCACCTGAACGTGCTCCCTATCGGCTGGGCCACCTTTCAGCTGCTGCATTAAAGCCTCCCCTCGCCGCTGCGTCGTTGCAATATTGGCTTCCTTAACATGGCCAAAACCGCGTATAAAATGCGGTAAACCCGCTATTTCAACGGCGATAGACAAGGTTTCTGACAGATTTTCTGGCGTCTCGCTTTGTTCAGACAGTACAGTCAATAGCTGCTCGACCTGCTGCTCGTAATCACTAATCAGCGAACGTTCCAATTTGCGCTCCTCGCTGCGACCAAAGACATCCAGTGCTGTACCGCGCAAAAATTTAAATTTAGCCAGCACGCGAAAAACCGGCAGTACCCACGGGCCGAACTCCCTCTTCATCAAGTGCCCAGTTTCGGGGTCGCGCTTTGAGAAGAGTGGCGGTGCCAAATGAAAAGTCAGCTTATAGTCGCCATCAAATTGCTGTTTTAAGGATTTTGCAAACGCCCCATCGGTATAGAGTCGCGCCACTTCGTACTCATCTTTGTAGGCCAACAACTTGTGATAATTGCGCGCCACATTTTTTGTCAGTGCCATCTCAGTGGCACCGAGCCTTTGCTCTACGGTCTTCACTTTATCGACCAGGGCCTGATAACGTCGCGCATAGGCCCGGCTCTGGTACTTATGCAATTCGCTGGCGCGATAGGAAACAATGTCTTCCAGTGTTTCCGCTTCAGCATTTTTCTCTGCTTCTGTCGGCGCATCCAACCCCGCAAGATCTTGCACTTTGCCAGGCTGTTCGGCCAGTCGTCGCCCCCATAAGAAGGCCTGTAAATTCGCCTCGACGGCAACACCATTCAAGGTAATCGACTGCTCCAAAGCTTCCTTACCAAGGGGCAGCAAGCCTTTCTGCCAGGCAAAGCCAAGTAACAGCAGGTTGCTGGTCATGGCATCACCCAGCAACGCCGT
>JBFHDT010000300.1:0-3400 GCA_041584575.1 Porticoccaceae bacterium | reverse complement strand
GGCTACGGTTTGTTCGAGGCAAATGTCTTCCGTTTGCGCCAACTGCCGTAACAACTCCGCCTTGCGTGGACCATCGACAATCTGCCCACTCACCTCACCACTCACTACACCGTCCTTAATATCGAGCTCGTTGGCATACATATAGTCGATACCCAAACGCTGACGAATGCCCTCGGCAAAATAAGTAAAACCACCGGATAAAATCGCGGTTTTATACCCCAGGGATCTCAGGGTGCTGATTAAATATTCCGCCCCTTCAGTGAGCTCCAGGCGAGCTGCTACTTTGTCCAAGACATTCGCATTCAAGCCTTTTAACAGCGCCACACGTTCTTTAAAGCTGGTTTGAAAATCAATGTCTCCGGCCATCGCCCGGGCAGTAATACCAGAAACGGCATCACCGACACCAGCTTCGATAGCCAGCTCGTCAATAACTTCGGCGTCAATGAGAGTTGAGTCCATATCAAAAACCACCAGCCGGCGGTGACGACGAAATACGCTATCTTCCTGGTAGGCAATATCGACATTCAATTGCCCAGCAAGCTCTAATAAGGACTTTCGGTATTCGACAATGTCACGACCATCGCCACGAATCGAAAACTCAACACAGGCCTTACTTTTTGCATCCACACAATCGAGATCGACTCGGCCCGAGAGACGTAAAATGCTATCAATATTTAGACCCTGCTCAGTGCTAACCTGCGTGATGCGAGCAATTTGCTCAGCACTAATATAGCGTGCTAACAAGGTAACGATATGTTGAGGCTTCCCCTGCTGGGCAACCCAGGCGGCATAGCTAGCTTCACTGACCGGTTCAAACCGCACCTGCATATCGAGATCATGTAGCTTAAAAAGTACATCTTTTAATACTGGTGAGGAATCCCGATGGGCAGGCACCTGGGCCAACACGCCCAGACTAAGGTTATTGTGAATCACCGATTGACCTATATCGAGAACATTGACCTCGTATTCAGCCAGAACATTAGTCACGGCACTGGTAACACCAGGCTTGTCTTCACCGGAGACGATAATCAATAGAATTTCTTTCACAAAATGACCTTTAAATTTGTTTTTAGCTATGCAGTGAAAAGTAGGTAACTTTTTAAATAATTTAGTCAGCACTATAAATCGATCTTTCAACCATTATAATTGAGCTCTTGAAAAGATAGAACGCAGAATGGACACTCTACACAAACATTTAAAAAAAATGGGGCTGCAAAAAAAGCTGGCGCTCCCTGTCGCCCTGCTTTCTCTCCTTTACTGCCTGCTCATCTTGCCCCTACTCTATTTTCAGTTGAGCTCACAGACCAAATCACACACGACACTGTTTGGCGAAACCGTGAGCCATCAGCTACTTGGCCAAGTGCGCCAACCCCTGCTCCATCAAGATGCTGTCAGTCTACAAGTCGTACTCGACAATCTCGTCGCGCATACAACCATGGTCAAAGAGGCTGCTGTTTTTAAACCTGACAACAGCCTCTTTGCAGAGAGTGTCGGCACCCTCCCCATCTCAAATTCAGTCAGCCGTAAAGTTTTTATTCAGCCCCTAACACTTGCTAATGGGGAAAACTGGCGCGTGCAACTGACTCTCGACCCCAGCAACATTCACCAACAGGCGATGACTATTTTCTGGTCGGTAGGCGCCCTTGTTCTCTTGCTCGGCGTTTTTATACTCCATTGGACAAAGGGTTTGGGTAATGACATCAGTGCTCGCCTGCGAAATTTGGCCGCCTGTTTGCCCGGTGACGAGGCCGGCCAGCAACGCAATCGCGAAGATGATGAAATCAGTCGACTGGAACAGCTCATCCAACCGCTATTACTAAAACCGGCAAATACCGGCAGTGAACCTAAAGAAACTGAACCTGCGCTAGAGTCCTGCTGTCTGGCCATTCGCGGTATCAACCTGCCGCAATTACAAGCCCATCTCAGCCACGACAATCTGCGCCGGGTACTGAAACGCTTTGACGATATTATCGCCAGCACCAGCGAACTGTTTAAAGGTGAACGCTTGAGTGGTGCCAACAATTGCGTTTACTTACGTTTTGTCGCCACAGCAGACGACAGCAATTATTTGCTGCGCGCCATTAGCAGCCACCTGGCACTGGCAGAGTTACAACGCGAACAAGCCAATGAAGAAGGGGCCGGGTTAATTCTTAGCAGTGCACTGGCTATCGAGCCCACTCACAAGGAAGACGCAGCAAACGGCAATTGCCGATTTATGCAAGACACCGCAGCCGAAGCTACCTTTACAAAGCTAGCAGCAACCAGCTTGCTCGCCGACCCATGGCAACTGTTAACCCACGAAACGGTAAAAACAAAAATACCCGCCGAAGCGGGTATCTATTTTGAAGCACTGGTCGGAGCCAGCGACAACGCTAACCAGACCAACGAAACCTTTCTATTTGCCGACTTAGGCAGTGAAGAGCAAGCGCTTTTTGAGCGCCAACTCGCTTACCTACGCAATCGACTCAGCGAAAATGAAGAACCCCACTGGCAACCTTCAACATCGGGCAATCCGCTGATACACATAGCTTCTTAGCGTGGTTGCATTCTGATGGCACCATCGAGACGAACGGTTTCACCATTCATATAACCATTTTCGACCATATGACGCACTAAACGACCATACTCGTCGGGCTCTCCCAAACGGCTGGGATTGGGCACAGTGGCAGCGAGCGAGTCCTGGACTTTTTGCGGCATGCCGCGTAGCAACGGTGTGCCCATAATGCCCGGCGCGACGGTATTGACGCGAATACCGACAGTCGCCAAATCTCTTGCCATGGGCAGAGTCATACCGACAATGCCACCTTTACTGGCAGAGTAAGCGCACTGACCGACCTGGCCTTCATAAGCGGCAACAGAAGCCGTGTGAATAATCACACCTCGCTCACCATCAACCAGCTCGTTCTTTGCCATCACAGCGGCACAGCAACGGGCAACGTTAAAACTACCGGTGAGGTTAATGCCGATCAACTTGGAGAAATCTTCCAACGGCATGGGGTTATTGTCACGATCGATGATTTTCTTCGCGGGGCCAACGCCTGCGCAGTTAACCAGCACATCAATGCGGCCAAATTTTTCAACCACGGCTGCAACAGCAGTCTCAACTGACTCAGCAGAGGCAACATCAACCGACCAAAAACCGGCCTTATCTTCACCCAGCGCTTTAACCGCCTCGGCACCCAATTCGGCATTCAGGTCGAAAATAGCGATCTTGGCGCCACCGGCGGCCAGTACATCCGTTGTTGCTCGGCCCAGACCGGACGCGCCACCTGTAACGATGGCTACTTTATTGCTTAAATCCACAATGTCTCTCCTCTCTTGGTTGGCAGTCTTGGCGACTGCTTAGAACTGTCGTTAAAACAACGTCAAAATTTTAGGATTCCACCCATAGCCTGGCTCT
>JBFHDT010000299.1:0-3401 GCA_041584575.1 Porticoccaceae bacterium | reverse complement strand
GAGCTTTACAAGAAGGCTGCCGATATTGGATTGTTGCAGTTGGGCTACCCTGAGGCGTATGGCGGTGTCGAGAAGCCTGATCCCTTCTTCGATATTGTCACTTGTATGGAGCTGGCTCGCGCTGGGGGTGGCGGTGTACATCCGAGTTTAAATAGCCACAGTATTGGTATGCCACCGATACTGGCCATGGGTACAGAAGCAATGAAAGCCCGCATCGTGCCTGAAGTGATTAGTGGCGAAAAAATATCAGCCCTGGCTGTGACCGAGCCAACGGGTGGCTCGGATGTTGCCAACCTGAAAACCACAGCCCGCAGAGATGGCGATCACTACATTGTTAACGGCTCAAAAACCTATATTACCAGTGGTATGCGAGCCGACTACTACACCGTCGCCGTGCGTACCGGTGAAGAGGGACGCAAAGGGATCTCTTTACTGTTAATTGAAAAAGACACGCCGGGCTTTACGCAAACTGCATTAAAGAAAATGGGCTGGTGGTCTTCCGACACCGCCACCTTGTTTTTTGATGACTGTCGCGTGCCGGTTGAGAACTTGATTGGCCTTGAAAACAAAGGCTTCCCCGGCATTATGCTCAATTTTAACGCCGAGCGCTTAGGCATTATTGCCTTTGCTACGGGCTTAGCGATGGTGTGCATGGATGAGGCTGTTGCCTGGGCTCGAGAACGAGTCACTTTTGGTCATCGTTTAATGGAGCATCAGGTCATTCGCCATAAAATTGCCGAGATGGCGAAGCGAATTCTTACCTCACAGGCAATGATGGAGCGCACAGCCCTGCAAATGCAGGAGGGTGAAGTGCCGGTCACCGAACTCAGCCTGCTTAAAGTCCACGCTACAGAAACCATGGAATACTGTGCGCGAGAGGCTCTACAGATATTCGGTGGTATGGGCTATATGCGTGGTAATAAAGTGGAACGTATTTATCGAGAAGTGCGAGTCTATGCTATCGGTGGAGGTTCGGAAGAAATCATGCGTGACCTGGCTGCTCGACAGCTAGGCTTATAAGTCACTAAGTTAGTATTTTTCAGCCTTTCAATTAAGACCCCACGCTATCGAAACTGGGCTTCCTCGCCAACGGTATCCTGCATTATTTTATAGTCTGCATGCTTGCCGTTGGATGAAGAAGCCAGGTTAAGGTCTTGCCGTTTTTTTGTACTGCCCATTGAATTAATTATAAATAGTTGAACGCTGGGTTAGACACCGATCAATCGTTAAAATCATTCCCATTATCTAACAAGCACGACTACTCCTTAGAGTCGTGCTTGAGTTTCGTTACTGGACGCAATATTTTGTCGGCTGATCACTGTCCTTACGGATGATACTTGACGCAGTCGGCTTTTATTCGGACAACGGTAAGTTATCGAGGAATTAGCATGGCTCTTAGTGATTTCACGTCCTGGTTCGACCAGCCTCTGAGTAAACTTTATTACCATGAGGATCATGACGCCTGGCGGCATATGTATCGTCGCTTTGTCGATAAAGAAATAGCACCGCATCTCAGTGACTGGGAAGCGGCGGGTATTTTCCCCCGTGAACTTTACCCAAAGGCGGCACAATTAGGTGTTTTACAAATGGGCTACCCCGAGGAATATGGCGGTGTGCCTGAAACGGACCATTTTTTCAGTATTATTTCGGCCCAGGAACAGGCACGCTCTGGAGGTGGGGGTGTTAATTCCAGCTTGATCACGCACACTATTGCTATGCCGCCCATTGTCAATCAAGGCACCGAGGCGATGAAGGCGAAGATAATTCCTGGGATAGTGTCCGGCGAAAAAATTTCCGCTCTGGCGATTACAGAGCCATCAGGTGGTTCTGATGTTGCCAACCTGCAAACGACAGCCAGACGTGAAGGTGATCACTATATTGTTAACGGTTCTAAAATGTTTATTACCAGCGGCACGCGGGCAGATTTTTTTACCGTTGCTGTGCGTACTGGAGGTCCGGGTCGTACTGGTATTTCTCTGTTATTAATTGAAAAAGACACGCCGGGATTTACTGCGTCCTCATTGAAAAAAATGGGCTGGCATTCTTCCGACACAGCGGCATTGTATTTTAATGACTGCATAGTCCCCGTGGAAAACTTGATTGGTGAAGAAAATAAAGGCTTCGGTATTATTGTTGGTAATTTTAATGCTGAACGTTTGGGCCTTGCAGCAATGGCAAATTCATTGGCCATGGTGTGTATGGATGAGGCCGTCGCCTGGGCGAGGCAACGTAAAACCTTTGGTCAGCGTTTAATTGATCATCAAGTGATACGTCATAAATTTGTCGAAATGACTAAGCGAATTACTGCTACTCAGGCATTTATTGAAAAAACTGCCTGGCAAATGGAAAACGAAACCATGCCGATCACTGAATTGAGCATGGTTAAGTTAATGGCTGCTGAGACTATGGAATTTTGTGCTCGAGAAGCGGTGCAGGTTTTTGGTGGTAGTGGTTTTATGCACGGTAATAAAGTTGAGCGTATTTACCGCGAGGTGCGTGTATACGCTATTGGTGGTGGCTCGGAAGAAATAATGCGAGAACTGGCTGCCAAGCAAATGGCTTTTTAATAAAATAATTAATATATAGACACCTCCCCATGACTTTGGTGAGGTGCATTTTTAGGGTTTTAAGTAGAATGAATTTGAGAAGCCGGCTTGAATGATCAGGATTTCTTTAGCACGTTCCAAATGCTTCATAATGTCAATTTTCTTTTCAGTCAACTGGCTGTTTTGTATGGCCATTTCACCAATAAACCTTACATGGAAGATGCCTTAACCCTAAGAATAGAGTCATTCCTCATCAGGGGGAGATCGTGGCGTGTTAGTGGGGCTTTTGCGAACCGGGCTACATCGAAAATAGAAATTCCGGAAAAGACAGCGGTAAATAATCGTTCGCTTTTACACGGCTTCAGAAAGTACGTAGGCTTTTGCTGATCTCGTTGATGGCTTATCCCGATGTTGTTACCTATGGGCGCGTACGGTTTTTGGTGCAAACACTCATCGGAAAGGTCGGACGTTTTCACCGTTGGCGGGGAGGCTAGTTATCGGAGTTACTTTGAGTCTACTGCTCTTAGCCCCGATGCCTTGCAGAGCCCGATTGTACAAACAGATCTCATTGTCGATAGTGAGGCTGAGTACCGCTTTTTTTACCTTTTGCGCAAAGAGAGCGAGTAGTACTTGAGTATCACCCCAAGGCAG
Organism: Porticoccaceae bacterium; assembly: GCA_041584575.1. Taxonomy (GTDB): domain Bacteria; phylum Pseudomonadota; class Gammaproteobacteria; order Pseudomonadales; family Porticoccaceae; genus Reddybacter. The sequence continues at coordinate 204 of JBFHDT010000299.1, read as the reverse complement.
CCCACTTTCGCTTCCCCTATGTATACGGCCCGCGCCAGATGATACCCAGAGAATGGCACAGTGTTGGCCGTATTCTTGATAAGCAATCGTATACAGTAGTGCCCGACGCGGGATTAATACTAACCACTCATGGCTATGTCGCTAATTTTGCCCAGGCTGTGTTGCTAGCGGCTGATAAGCCCGGTGACTCTACAGGGCAAGTCT
>JBFHDT010000298.1:0-3406 GCA_041584575.1 Porticoccaceae bacterium | reverse complement strand
TGAATGGTAGCGAGAGTGGCGAGAAAACTGCCGACTTGCGCAAAGAGCTGCAAACCATTATGCAAAATCACTTTGGTGTTTTCCGCCGTGGTGACTATATGCAAGAAGGCGTGAATAAATTGGCCGATCTGCGTCAGCGCATCGAAAATGTAAAACTCGATGACAAATCGGCGGCGTACAACACGGCGCGCATAGAGGCGCTGGAATTACAGAATCTACTCGAAGTTGCCGAGGCGACAGCCATTGCCGCTGAAGAGCGTAAAGAGAGTCGCGGTGCCCACGCCCGTGAAGACTTTACAGAGCGCGACGATGAAAACTGGTTGTGCCACTCCATTTATTTTCCCGCTGATAAGCGTGTTGCTAAGCGTGACGTTAATTTTGCGCCTGTTACGCGTGAAGCTTTCGCTCCTAAAGCACGTGTTTATTAATCTACGTAGGGCTGCCTAAGATATGCTCAAAGTAAGTATTTATCGATATAACCCCGACACAGATTCTGCGCCGTATATGCAGGATTTTCAGCTGGATACCCAGGGCAAGGATATTATGGTCCTGGATGTGCTCGAGCAGCTAAAGGCCGAGGATCCAACGCTGGTTTTCCGTCGTTCCTGCCGTGAAGGTGTTTGTGGCTCTGACGGCGTTAACATGAACGGCAAGAATGGTTTGGCCTGTGTCACACCATTGTCTGAGTGTGTAAAAAATAACACGCTGATTCTACGCCCTCTGCCCGGACTACCCGTGATTCGTGACCTGGTTATCGACATGGCGCAGTTCTATGCTCAGTACGAAAAAGTACAGCCCTACCTGATCAATGATACCCCTGCACCTGCGATTGAGCGTTTGCAGTCGCCCGAAGATCGGGAAAAACTCGATGGTTTATACGAGTGCATACTTTGCGCCTGTTGTTCAACCAGTTGCCCATCGTTTTGGTGGAATCCCGATAAGTTTATCGGTCCCGCTGGCTTGTTACAGGCTTACCGCTTTTTAGCGGATACACGTGATACAGCCACAGAAGAGCGTCTGTCAAAACTGGACGACCCCTTTTCGGTCTTTCGCTGTCATGGTATTCAAAACTGCGTTGCCGTTTGTCCTAAGGGTCTTAACCCGACTCAGGCGATTGGCCATATTCGCGGTATGCTACTCAGCAGTGGCACCTGATAAGCTCGCTGAGTATTGTAGGGGGAGGTGAATCTTCCCCTTTATTGTGTGGCCCCTCATTCTGTAATTACTAAGTCAGGACTAGAAAGATGCAAGACAGCATCATGGAGCAGTTTCTCAGTTCGTCCCATTTCTCAGGGGGCAATGCAGCCTACATTGAAGGCTTGTACGAAACCTATCTTCATAATCCCAATGGCGTGCCAGAAGAATGGCGTGCCTTTTTTGATTCTCTGCCGCACATCAATGGCTTTGCCGGTGCGGATTCTTCTCACGCCACCATTCAGACTCATTTTGAGTTATTGGGACGTAAACGTTCTCGCCCCTTGCCGACGCCGGGTTCAGGTGGTGTCAATGTTGAACACGAACGAAAACAGGTAAAAGTCCTACAGCTTATTGGCTCCTATCGCGAACGTGGCCATCAGAAAGCCAATCTTGATCCGCTCGGTTTGATGGAGCGGGAGGATGTTCCCGATTTAAAGCTTGGCTTTCACGGTCTAACCGAGGCCGATCTCGATACCACCTACCAGACAGGCCCTCTTTACATTGGTAAAGAAGAGGCGACTTTACGGGTGATTATCGAGCACATGGAGGCGACTTACTGTGGGCAGGTCGGCCCCGAGTTTATGCACATCACTGACCTGGCGGAAAAGCAGTGGTTACAGCAACGTTTTGAGTCGGTGCAGTCACGCCCGACTTATGGTGGTGAAGCGCGCATTGGTGTGCTGCAGCGTTTGACTGCAGCGGAAGGCCTTGAAAAGCACCTCGATTCTAAATATCCGGGCACCAAACGTTTTGGTCTTGAGGGTGCTGAAAGCATGATTCCCATGCTCGACGGTTTAATTCAGCGCGCCGGTGAATACGGTGCACGTGAGATCGTCCTTGGTATGCCTCATCGTGGCCGCTTAAACGTACTGGTCAATGTGCTGGGTAAAAACCCTGCAGAGCTATTTGAGGAATTTGAAGGTAAAAAGCTACTCAATACTTCCGGTGATGTGAAATACCACCAGGGTTTTTCCTCCAATGTTATGACCCCTGGTGGCGAACTGCATCTGGCCCTCGGCTTTAACCCTTCTCACCTGGAAATTTCTGCTCCAGTTATTGAAGGTTCGACAAGGGCACGCCAGGACAGGCGGGGCGACACCGAGGGCACGCAAGTGGTGCCTGTCATTATCCACGGCGACGCGGCTTTTGCCGGGCAGGGTGTGGTGATGGAAACTTTCCAGATGTCACAAACCCGCGGTTATAAAACCGGTGGTACGGTGCACCTGGTGCTTAATAACCAGGTGGGTTTTACCATTAGCCGGCGCGAGGATGCGCGCTCAACAGAGTACTGTACCGACATCGCGAAAATGGTGCAGGCTCCTATTTTCCACGTTAATGGTGATGATCCCGATGCTGTGATGTTCGCTACTTTACTGGCAATGGACTACCGTTATCAGTTTGGTAAAGATGTGGTTATTGATTTGGTTTGCTATCGCCGCAGTGGCCACAACGAAACGGACGAGCCGTCCGGTACCCAGCCGTTAATGTATGAGAAAATTCGCCAGCACAAAACGACTCGTACACTTTATGCAGAAACCCTCGCGGCTGAAGCACTGATCTCTACTGAAGCTTCGCAGGCGATGCTCGACGATTATCGCGATAGGCTGGATCGGGGTGAACACGTTGCCAGTAACCTGGTTTCAGAACCTAACGACGATTTGTTCGTCGATTGGTCTCCTTATCTAGGACACGATTGGGATGCCGAGGGTGATACCTCGATTGACCTATCTTTGTTGCGGCAAGTAGCGGAAAAAGCGAATCACATACCCGAGGGGATTGTGGTTCAGCGACAGGTGCAAAAAATTTACGACGATCGTCGTAAAATGGCTGGTGGTGCTCTACCCTTGAACTGGGGAATGGCTGAAATCCTCGCCTATGGCACATTGTTGGAGCAGGGCTACAGCATACGTATGACGGGGCAAGATTCTGGTCGTGGCACTTTTTCCCATCGTCACGCAGTGACGTACAATCAAAAAGACGGTGAGCCCTATACACCCCTGCTGCATCTTAAGGAAGACCAGCCGCTCTTCGCCTTATACGACTCCTATTTATCCGAAGAGGCAGTGCTAGCGTTTGAATACGGGTACAGCACTGGAACCCCCCATGGGTTGGTAATCTGGGAAGCGCAGTTCGGCGATTTTTCGAACGGGGCGCAGGTGATAATAGACCAGTACGTGGCGGCTTCGGAAGACAAATGGAACGAGAAGTG
>JBFHDT010000297.1:0-3433 GCA_041584575.1 Porticoccaceae bacterium | reverse complement strand
GGGTGGGCATTGGTACAAATAAATCCGCGAACTTTTGGCTTTATAATCATTTAACTCTCTCAATTGACTGGACAAAAAACATCTCAACACAAATAGCTTAACAAAGTGACCTTAGCAAGAGGCCCTGCATCTGCGATAATCGCCCATAATAACCCGAAGCCCTATGTGACTCCACGATGTTTAAACTGCGCTACCCAACCTCGCCAAACTGGGCAAAAGTTGTGCTCGATGATTTCGACGCCTTTCTTATCGACCATGCCGGTGCTGAGAAAAAAGCCTCTGGCATGGCAATGTCGATGGCCCTTCACTACGCCGATAAACCCGACATCGTCACCGCCATGATTGACCTGAGCATTGAGGAGCTGGACCATTTTCGCGAAGTGGTGAAACTGATGACAGCTCGCCAATTGCAACTACAAAAAGACGAAAAAGACCCCTATATTAATCAACTACGCAAACAGGCGCGCAATGGTCGCGACGACTATTTTCTCGACCGACTACTACTGGGTGGCGTGATTGAAGCGCGCGGTGCTGAGCGCTTTGGACTGATTGCCGCCGCATTACCTCTGGGCGAGTCGGCCGAAGGGGATGAGTTAAAACACTTTTACGACGCCATTACCCGCTCGGAAGCGCGCCACCAAAATCTGTTTGTCGAACTCGCGGAAAATCACTTTCCAGCTCACACCGTCGTAGCGCGCCTCGACCAACTGCTCGACTTTGAAGCTCAGCTCGTTGCTAACCTGCCCTTTCGGGCCGCCCTACATTGATCAACAGTGATCAGCCGCGCCAATGAAAAGCACACGAAAGTATTTGGCGCACTATGCTGAACCCGAAGCGGCTTTAGCCCAGGCACTAGTTCCCACCACAAAGCCGTACAACTGGCAATATTGCCTGGTGATTCCTGCCTACAAGGAAAGCCCTGCCTTTTACGAACGCCTCGCCACCACCTTACTAAAACAACACGCGGTATTGCTGATACTGGTAATCAATCAACCTGACGGCCTTAACACCACTAATACCAGTAATCGTTACTTGTGGCAAAGACTGATCGACGACAACCCTAAGGGGCAGACACACCGCAACCTGCAACTTCGTCACATCCCCACCACTAGCAGTAGCCTCTTACTGGTTGACCGTTTTAGCCTACAACAACCAATACCGGAGAAACAGGGAGTCGGCCTGGCGAGAAAAATCGGTGCCGATATAGCCCTCTCGCTCATTCACAGCAAGCACATCGCACGACCCTGGATTTACACCAGCGATGCCGATACCCACTTGCCCGACGATTACTTTATCGCACTCGATGGCGATACCAGCGGTAAACACCGGGAGCAATCTGCTGCGGCTATTTATCCTTTCAAGCACCTCTGTGACGACACACCTGTGGGGCAGGCGACTCGCCTCTACGAACAGCGTATGCAGCAATATGTCGATGGACTACACAGTGCTGGCTCACCCTATGCCTTCCAAACCATTGGTAGCGCTATTGCTATATCTGCAACACACTACGCTCAGGTTCGAGGCTTTCCTAAACGCAGCGGTGGCGAAGATTTTTATTTATTAAATAAGTTAGCAAAAACGGGGCTAATTCGTAGTCTAACGCGACCAACAATAAACATTGAGGCAAGACAATCAGACCGAGTACCCTTTGGAACAGGCCCCACAATCAATAAATTACTCAACGAAAACACGATCAATGACGCAAAAATATTTTATCACCCACAAGTATTCGTAGAACTAAATACCTGGATAAAAGCAATATCTAACAGTCACAACACCGCACTCAAAGACCTGCCCTTATCAACTGAAACGTTAAAAGCCCTTGAGGCGATAGGGGTCAACAAAGCTATAGATACCGCACGTAAAACCAGCACATCAACAGAAACATTTAATAGACACATGAATAATTGGTTTGACGCATTCAAAACACTTAAATTCATTCATCACCTAAGAAACAACATCTATCCAAACACCAGCCTAATCAACACACGAAAGTAAGCGATACTGAGTATATTAATGCCAAAGAAACCATCACACATGATGGGCGGTGATCAGAATACTTTTTTGCTCATGCGGTGATCGACTAATAATCGTGATACACAGCCAAACCTTGCTCTACTAGCTCATCATTAACACAAACACCATCCATCACAATATCGGCCAGCCATCGCCCGTATTTACCCTTTTTGTCTTTATACGTGCGCAAAATTATTTCCTTGTCTAAAATTCTCTCCCTGAGCCAATCTCTTGAAATAATGCCTTTCTCCCTTTCGGGGCCACGAACTTCTGGTGTATTAATACGATAAAGTCTAATTTTTTCTCGGGTCAAACCAACATGAAAACCCAAATCAATATCTACCGTAACGGTATCACCGTCGTAAACCTTAGCTACACGAGCCCGATAATAATACAAGCTATCCACTGTTATCCTCCCACTTAAAACACTATCCGTTGGGCAAAATGCTAATTTTATGAAAATATTTACCAGTCATTATTGAGTAGCCCATAGTTTCCTATAAACCCAATTCGCTCAATCTCGCGTGGTCATCATAGCCTCTACTCTGAGATCAGTGAAACAAACACTCACCCTCATTAACGGCAAGATCATTAAGACTGCCGTGACGATATACCACTAGACCGACACTACTAAACTGGGAGTTTTTATTATCGTAGGAACGAAACCATTTACGGTCTCTGTCATGCCATTCACAAGTAAAATGCACAGCAATGCGATCACTATCATGGCAACACAGTTCTTTAATCAAGCGATACTCTTGCTCTCGTGCTCATTCTCGCCTTTTGTTCCGCATTTTCTCAACTAAAAGGTAATACTGGTTTTTTATTCCTTCGTTTTCACTCATTCTCAACGCCTTACTCTTTTCTCGGCGAAAAATTTCCCTGGCACCATTGTGCTGGTTAAGCCCGATGACTCAGTACGCCCAGTGGCCCGGTGGTTTCACCCGACGGAAAAATGCTGGTAGTGGACAAGAGTTGGGGCAAAGGCCTAAGAGCCTTCACCCTTGAAGGCGACCTTCGCCAATGACGCCTTTGTGCGCCCTAAAGAGAGCGAGGGAAGTCACCGACATTATTGAAGTGCCCGAGCGTCGTGCGGTAGCCTGCACCCTGGGTGGCAATATTATGAAAACACTCTACTGCCTGACCTTTGACGGACAAATGGGTGATATTGGCACGGGTAAGCGGGTTTCACGTATCGAGACAGTGTCCGCTGGCATCGCAGGCAGTGGCCCTAAACCAACTCGACACAACAACCGCCGCAGGTAGTGCTTGGCCAATCGTAATACAATGACCAATCGAACTCCCGGAGATTTGCAGTGAGCACGACTAGCGACATCACCACAGCCATCACTACCACCATCAAGATTATGGCTACGCCCTTTGACCCGGGTGAGCTGACACGCCAATTGAGTGAATC
>JBFHDT010000296.1:0-3439 GCA_041584575.1 Porticoccaceae bacterium | reverse complement strand
TCGTTCGGGTCAGCGCCTATTGGCAAGGCCAACAGGTCACCACCGGGGGTTAAACCGATGTCACCTTCGGGGTCAAGATAGGTGATTTGGCCAGTAATTGCCGACACCCCGTCAGGGAAGGATGCTTCTGGAATAGTCAGTTCACCCACAGTTTCATCTTCTTTTTCGATACTCACGCCTGCGGCAACGTTTTCATCATCACCGATGATGTCGGAGACCGGCGCAAGGTCGACAAGCAGGTCGTACTCAAAAACACCCGGGGCGAGCACTACTTTTGCAAAGCCCGTCGCGAAACCGTCGATGATTGCACTAACGGGGAAGAAGTCATCGAGACCATCATCACCAATACTACCGGGGTGGCCAACCCCGACGGAAAGCTCACCGTCCTGATCAGTACTACCACTTGTTGTAGCACCACCGGGTGCGTCAATACCTACAACGACTGCCACACCGGGTAGAGGTGTACTACCTCCACGTACAGTTATATTAAGGGTGAAACATTCATTGAGTGGGTCATCAGGACAGAAGTCATCACTGTTGGCAATGCCGTCGTCATCGTCATCAAGCTGAGATTGAGCACAACCGTTGGCATCCACGCCTTCACCTTCGGGGGTGTTAGGGCAGCTATCAGCAGCGTTGCTTACACCGTCGTTATCATCGTCCTTTTGAGACTCGCCACAACCGCCGGCATCTACCATTTCGCCTGTCGGAGTGTTCGGGCATTGATCGGCGACATTATTTACGCCGTCGTTGTCGTCATCTTTTTGCGACTCACTACAACCCGTAGCATCCACCGCTTCACCCGAGGGTGTGTTGGGGCAGTTATCAGTAGCGTTGCTTACACTATCGCCGTCATCGTCCTTTTGAGAATCGCCACAACCATCAGCGTCCACCGCTTCGCCCTGCGGAGTATCGGGACAAGAATCCGCTGCATCGACTACGCCATCACCATCCCTGTCAGGGTCTTGCTCAACAAGACGCTGTACTTGAGTGGTATAACTAAAGGCGGCGCGCATACGTTGGAAATTAATTCTGACCACATGCTCAGCGCTACCGGCTGGCACCATAAAAAAGGGGTCGCCATCAGCGTTAGTACCATCGGCGTTCAAAATCGAGTGGGAGCTGCTAAGTACAACCAAACGTAAATCACCACTCAGGCTTACACCACTGCCGGCTGTTACCGTGTTATAGGTGTAATACGCTCCTAGGCTTCGATCATAAAACCGGTCACCCTGAGCCACTGAAAGGTCATCAGCGCCTTGCCATTCACCTGCCGAAACGGCGGCATTGGCTTGCGTTAAACCCATAAGACAAAAAGCCAGCAGCAGGAAGAGCCTTGCTGCCAGGCCCGGTTGGTTGAAACGGCTCGATACAATGTCCATTGTTTTATCCTTTAATCAATGAAGTGGTCAGTCATAATTTATTGCCACTACTCGTGAGCTGAGTAATGGCGGGAATATCCAAAGGTGTCAAAAAATTTTACAGTCAACGTTTAAGGCTTAATTTACAGCCTAAAATCAGGGCCTAAATAGACGTCTGCGCGCCAATAAAGCCAAGCCAGCACTTAGAAAAAGTGCCGAGGTGCCCGGCTCGGGAACGCTGGCCGCATGTTGGGTTATACGAATATTATTGATGGTGAGAAAATCACCGGCGGTCAAATCTACGTCTTCAACCAGGAAGAGTATTTCAGCGCTACTACCAGCCCAGTCGGTTATATCCACGGAACCACCGGAGATATCCAATGTTGAAAGGGAGCCACTCAGATCCTCAAGCTGCGCAACCACAAGGTCGTCAAACGCGCCTGATACCGTTGCGGAAAAATCCAGCTCCAGCAACAGCGTATTGCCCGGGGCAAGCAGGCTTTGCACGGTAAAGTCCTTAAACAGTGCCACTCCAAAGTTTGTATCATCATTGGTAATCACTGCCGTACCCGAGCTGACATCAAAATTAGCACCAAAGCCACCAGGTAAAGGGCTTACTGTAGTGGTACTAGTTCCGTCAAACAGCTCGCCTTCCCAGCCAGTAAAGCCACTGGAGAAGTCGCCATTCAGTAAGTTTGCAAAAGACGCACCACTGCATAATAAGCCAGCAGCAAGGGTCATTGTTTGAAGGAAGGGTTTTAGTCTGGCGTGTTTGAACGGTGAAAAGACTGGCAGATAATTCATATTGACTTGACCTCTTTATAAAATCAGCTCGTTTAGGAAAAGCGTATTTTCAAGCAGGCCAAAAACGAATCCATCGTATATCGATAATTTTACGAATGCGTCCTTGCCCTTAGTATTTTTATAAAGCAAAAAGCAGACCACCAAATAATTATCTTTTTATTTCAGCAAGTTAAATAATTTATTATTCTCTTCTACTTAAGAAACAATGTACCTCAGAAAAAAATGTAAAAAAAACTGACACTGATAACTAATATTTCAACCTTTAGATTATGCTAACAAACTATCAAGTCCGTAAAACTCTATTATTTTCAAGGTGATCGCTTAAAACTAAGCACTAATCACCTTGAGACTGGGCTGTAAAAAAACCTGACACTGGAAATAAAACCGCATCATCGTTTACTGTTATTAGCCACAATAACTTCCGAGCTTGCGATGCCCGTCAATCAGGAGCAGCAACACAATCCATATCCCGTGAAATATTTTCTATTCATTTCCCTTCTCTTTATAGCCACTGCCAGTAGTCAACCTATTACAGCCGGGGCGCCGGATGTTAGGTCGCTAAAAAGCCAGCTATTGGCCATTGATCCACTGCGCGACCACATTAGAGGGAATATCGATGCCGAGTTTTCACTAATTGAATACGCAGATTTTGACTGCCCCTACTGCCGTCGTTTTCACCCAGCGGCAAAGCAACTAATTAAGACAAGTGGGGGCAATATCAACTGGGTGTATCGCCACTTCCCCCTCGGCGCTCACCAGGCCAGTACACAAAAGCTGGCCGAGGCCACAGAGTGCGTAGCCGAGATCGGTGGTAAAAATGCATTTTGGTATTTTACCGACAGTCTGATTATGCAGCCTAAGCGCGGGAGAGATACGCAAAACAACGCAGAGAAAAACCTGCCCACAGGTGTCGAGAAGGCGGCGAAACTTACCCGTATCGATTCCAGCGCCCTGGCAGCGTGTATCGATTCTGGCCGTCATACCGCCAAGGTACAGGCTGACACCAACAACGCACTACAAATGGGTTTAATCGGCACGCCAGCCTCTATTATTATCAACAACCGCACTGGCCAGCTTTTGCTGCGCCAGGGTGCAGCAAGACTAAAAACCCTGAAAGCAGATATCGACAGATTGTCCGCACCGGCTATAGCTCAATGAATAGCGCCGTATCCACCATCAATCAAGCAGCACAGAGGCCGTCAAGCTGCTAAAATACGTAGATAATTCTGACGCCAAGCACCGGATAAACTGTTGACTACTCTCGCCGATCGCAT
>JBFHDT010000295.1:0-3448 GCA_041584575.1 Porticoccaceae bacterium | reverse complement strand
TTGGGCCGCGTGGTGTCGGTGTACATGCCCGGGCGTTTGCGCACGGGGTCGAGGCCGGTTAAGACCTCAATGGAGTCTGCGTTGTAGTCACTCATCTTTTAATGTCAGGCCTTATAGCTGCTGAGAGCATTTTGCGTTAATTCTGCTCAATGGGTAAGGAATTCGATAATAGCTGGCAGGTGCTTTTCAAAACCGACAAAGCCGTGGTCACCACCGGGTTCAACGACAAGCTGGCAGTCGGCGTACTTTTCTTCCGCTAGGCGATAGTCGAGCACTTCGTCACCGGTTTGTAGCAGCACTAAAAAGTCGCCGGGATGTGTTATTAGCTCGACATCAAAATTCTGGAGCTGGTCGAGATGCTCTTGCTCAATACGATGCACCTCGCCAGTGTGATAGTTAGCCTGATCACCGAGCAAATAATCACGCCCCAGCCAGGGGCACACTGCCGGGTTTATCAACACAGCCCGAGAATGATACCTGGCTGCCAGGTAGGTCGCATAAAATCCGCCCATTGAACTGCCGGCAAAATAGAGGGTGCCAGATAAGTCGGCAATAGCGGCTTCTAGCTGCGCCATAGCTACGCCGGGGAAAGGGCTTAAAAAGGGGCAAATAAAATCGATATCGGGGTGATTCTCTGCCAGCCAGGCACAGGTCTGACGTGCCTTATCCGAATCTGGCGAGCTGTTGAAACCATGAATATAAACGAGTGAGGCCACAATCTTGTTTCATATTGAGGAAAAGCGTGATTATAGCGACTGGTAGGTAATAATTAATAGCAAGCTCTCAGCCTTAAATAACCACGCACAACGGCAAGAGTTGTTATAAACGGCTATTAATAGCCAGCAATAGCATGATCAACTTTGTGCTCAATGTCAGACAAATAACGCACTCCCGTGGTGAGCTGGCCGTCCGGGTGCAGGTCAATCCAACGATAGCCCGGCATGCCGTCACTCATGGCAAAATCAGCACTCTCACTGGCAAACTGAAAACAGGTTGACGGTGTGGTGTAGACATCACATTCCGCCCATTTAGCAGAAAACTCCTGATGTACATGGCCGGTAAAAAGCGCTTTAACATTACCCGCTGCCCGAATAATGCCTTCAAAATCATCCGCGTTGGCAATACGTTGCTTATCAAGCCAGTCGCAACCCACCGGCATGGGAGGATGGTGCATAAAAATCACAAAAGGGGATTCCGGTTCGGCACGCAAGCTCTGCTCAAGGAACCTTAATTCCTCATCGACCAACCTGCCCCCCACTTGCCCAGGTATAGCCGTATTCAAAGACAACACCCGCCAGGAACCCAGCTCCAGCAAAGGCCAATAGGGTGAGGAAATAAAGCCGCTCTGCATCACTGCAAAGTCATCGTGATTACCCGGCAACCAGGCATAGGGAATCTCGAAAAACTGGGCTTGCTCAGAAAACAAACGATAGGCGCTATGCTTACCTTCTGCCGCGACATCACCCGAGACCATTATCATGTCAGCATAATCGCGGCGCGAAGAAATATCAGCGAGCACTTTACTGAAACTGTCGTAAGTGCAAATGCCGGCTAAGCGATGCTCGCGCGTTTCACCAATATGAAGATCAGAAATTTGCAATAAGTGGCGTACATTACGGTCAATCATCGAACCACCACTATTTGAGGGTCAAATTGAACGCGTTGAACCTCGTCAGCCGAGGCCAAGCGATACGCAATTACCCCCCCCTGACTTTGGTCGCTATAAAGAGACGAGAAGCCACTTAATACACCCCACTCAAAAAACCTATTCGCAGGTCGTATCAAGTGCTGGCAATGACTCAGCCACGGCATAGCCGTGTTGACGGCACAGTACCAGCCATTCTTCGAGAAAATGGTTCCACTGACGCTTTTCATCAGGTTGGAACATTTGTTGATTAGGGTAAGCATTTTTTGGTCGGACACCACGATTACTGCCATAGGTAATAACTTCGGCTATTTGCGCATCATGATACAAGCGGACCGTTAGCACCGGTGGTTTGAACCAACGAACTGTGACTGATTTATCAGTCCTTTCCGACCGAGTGTCGAGAGCCTCGGCTGCTCCACCTTGTTGCTGGGCAATAGAAAGCAAGGTGGTATAAGACGTTCGTTCAAGAACTGTCAACACGGTTTCAACCTCTGTACCAAGGGACAGACCAATGCGCCTCTCGTCAGCGCTTTGCAGGTTGGGGAATAAACCTAGCAGGCGAAAATAGTTGGCCTCGCAACAGGCCATAAACACTTTTAAATCAATTCGATAACGCAATTCTCGCCTCTTTTTAATCAGTACCTTTAATCTATTAACAGATCAGGTAAACACTTCATCCTGCTTCAGTCTAGCTCTGTCAGCAAGCGAGTTCGGTTGAGTTGTAACCACTGTAAACAAATAATACTCGCCGCATTATTACACTGCCCTGTAGCCAGGGCGTTAAACGCTTCTCCCTCACTCATAATGTGCAGAAAAATATCTTCGTTCTCACAGGCCAGCCCAAAGTTACCACCTTTGTCGCGTAAATCCACCAAACCACAAAATAGCTCCAGACGCTCATTGGTGCCCCCGGGACTCACCAGGTATTCACAAATAGGCAGCAGCTTGACTCGATCAATACCCGCCTCTTCGACCAGCTCACGGCTTGCCACATCTTCTGAGGTCTCGCCCGCCTCAACGATGCCGGAAACCACTTCGAGCTGCCAGGGACCTTCAGGCAAACCTATGGCGCCGACGCGAAATTGCTCAATCATACCAACCAATTTTCGCTCGGGATCGTAAAGCAGCACACCGACGGCCTGCCCGCGGACAAATAACTCGCGGGTAAATTCACGACTCCAACCGCCCTCAAACAAGCGATGGCGCAGGCGTAGCTTCTCCATTGCAAAAAAACCCTGATACACCACTTTACGAGAAAGCAGCTCAACATCGCTATCGCCCAACGACTTGATTTTCACCATCTTTCGACACTCCTATTTCAATCGAGCGGATTGACCAAAACAACTACATAGGAAAGTTGTCCGCCGTGCAACAGTATAAGGGTACGCAGTCGTTTCTATCTGCTAAACTAGAGCGCTATCAATTGCAGACCTTATAACTTCTATAGGAATAGGATACGTTCATGTCTAAGCTGATCTCTAAAACTCTGGGCAGCCTTCTGTTAGCGGCGAGCTGTGCCGCACCACTACAGGCGGAAACACTGGCCGAAATCTATCAATTGGCACTGAACAATGATGCTCAATTAAAAGCAGCCCACGCTGCCTTCAATGCTGGCAAGCAATCCATCCCACGCGCGCGCGCTGGACTATTACCTTCCCTGACAGCGAGTATCGAGATAGCTGATGGTGAGGGCGACTCAAACTCCTTTCGCACTCTTAACGGCGGGCCAAGCGGTTCCTTTAGCGTTGGCGCAAGCGGTAACAATGATGACGAAACTGAATTTTACTCACTAACTCTGAC
>JBFHDT010000294.1:0-3448 GCA_041584575.1 Porticoccaceae bacterium | reverse complement strand
GCTGCATAATGGCGGCGTCCATGGTGATATTGTCGGCGGCGTCCTGCCATTGCCGATGACTATTGTTCAGTGCCGGTGTGGCTTTGGTGTTGAAGGTATAAAGCTGGTATTGACTGTGCGCTGGCAATTGGGCGACCAGCCATTCGACAGTGCGCAATGCCCGTTGCCATTTTGGTGATTGGTGCTTCACAGCGTCGCTCATATTGCGTCGACGCAATACCTCAATCATTGTTTCAGCCAACATTCTGGCAGAGGCATCGAGTAGTATCAACACACGGTTGCCACCCAGTTTGAGTCCCGTTAAGTACTGCCTGTCACCATCACCGATAAATTGGCGTACATCCCGACGGGTACCCGTGTCCTGTAATTCAGCGCTTTGGCGCTCTAATGTTTTAACCTGCTGACGCAGTTGGGCGATTTGTTGTTCGGGGTCACTTTGGGCGCTGAGCTCTCGTCGACTTTGTTTGACCTCGTCCAGTACGCGGTCTGATAAGCCCTGGGTGGTAACCAGTTTCTCTTCTATTTCATCGAGGCTATTGCGCAATAGCGTGCGTTGTCGTTCACCTTCTGCAATATCGGCCTGTAATTGCGAGGCTTCCCATTGTGTGCCCGCGTCGCTTTCATGGCTCGGCTGGGTACTGGGGTCGTGTTTGAGGAGAAGAAATAGCAGCGTCACCGCACCAAAACCGCAAGCCATAATGTCTAGAAAAGACAGGCTGAAAGTATTGAGCTGGCGACGCTTGCGGGTCATGGGGCGATTTCAATCAAGATCAGCGTTTGAGAGCCGATAGTAATGAGTGCACCACTGGGTAAGTTATGCCAGTCGTTATCACAGGTAATAGGCACTGATTGATTGTTTTGTTTTAAAACGATACGCCCATTATCAAGGCTAATTTCTGCAACAGGCTGCAGAGCAGGATTATTCGTGGTTTTCCCTGAAATTAATGGCGTGCCATCACTGAGCAGCACTAAGCCTCCAGCCAGTGGGTAGGCGCGATGACCCTGTAATAGATGGGTGGCACTGCTTTGTTGGGGTGAGCCTGTCGATAGCGCTGTAGTAGGTCGTACTGACAGTTTACCGGGCCGTGATAAGGCGGGCAGGGCGGTAATAAAGCTTAATTGGGTATCACCCTGAGTCGTGTCCCCAGCGGCAGCGATGGCATCGCCTTGAGCCAGGCAGGCAGTGAGAGAAGCATCGGCGGCGAGAGTGACAATGCTGTCGTGCCCCGCCGCTTTGAGAGTGTCGATCACTCCCGGCAAGCTGGCGAGTCGGTGACTGAGTAAAAGGTTGTCATAGCGCGTGCTATTCAGCGCCTCGGCCAAGCGTTGCCAGCGCCGTTGATTGGCGGCAATGAATTCACTGCGCTGTATGCGCACGCGAAAATCCCCCTGTGGGGCACTGAGTTCGGTTTCGATATCCGTTTCGGTATTGAGCTGTGCTATCCAGGCGGGCAGCCGGTCGTGTAATTGCTGCTCACCGGCGGCCGTGTGCAGGGGGTCGTAGCGGTATTCGCGAATAAAGCGGTCGGCAATAAACTGTGCCCAGGTATCGTGAATAGCCTTTAAAGGAATGTCCGGGTATTGACTGGCGCTTTGTCGCTGCACTCGTTCACCACTGTTTAATTCACTCAAGACGGTGGTGTGCAACTGAATATCGGCGTGTAGTAAAGCGCCCTTGAGGCCCGACTGGCTAGCGGCGGCCACGGCGGCATCGACCAGCCCCGCCGCATGAAAAGGTGAGGCCTTAACCAATCCAAGTAATATGCTCAAGTGCTCGGCAGAGG
Source organism: Porticoccaceae bacterium (assembly GCA_041584575.1). Taxonomy (GTDB): domain Bacteria; phylum Pseudomonadota; class Gammaproteobacteria; order Pseudomonadales; family Porticoccaceae; genus Reddybacter. Next base: position 1,664 of record JBFHDT010000294.1, on the reverse strand, counting down.
TATTGCTGGGCATGGCAAAAATCATCTGTTGAGGCTGCCCGGTATCGGCATACAGTTGCTGCAATTGCGCAAAGGCCAGGTCTGCATGATGGCGGGCGTGCTGATTGCTAATACTTAGCGGTGACAGGCTGAGCTGATACCAATACTGATTGAAACTTTGCTGGGGCTGCAGCCAGGCCTGCTCGAGTGCTTGTTGCCCGGTGATAACGCCCTGGTTGTGTAACAGGGCGTAACCGGGACTGATGATTGCGGGCTCTTCACGGTCGGCGGCATGACACAAAATACCACTGTCGTTTAATTCTATAATTGCTGTACGCAAATTTTGCTCCCTAATCAGTCTTTAAATGACGCAGTAAATGTTGGTCGCAGTAATTGTGAATATCCAGAACCTGTCTTTCCTGTAATAGCTGTAACTGATGCATACAAAACATCACCACGATGCTGATCACCAGGGCGATAAACGTAGAGTTAAAAGCGACACCGAGGCTGGAGGTAACGCCGACAATATCCCCCTGCACAGCGCGGTGTGCCTGGCTTAGAGCTTCGCCGATGCCGCGCACTGTGCCGATAAAACCAATGGAGGGTATCGCCCAGGCGATGTAACGCACCATGGAAAGCTAGGCGTCCAGTCGATCGGATTCGCTATCACACACATCGTTAATTGCACTCGAGACATCTTGAATATTGCGCGTTGCGCCAAAGCGTTGCAGACCGGCAAGCAATGCACGGGTCAGTAACAGGCCGCGCTGCGGTTCAGGCAGCGCCTCCAAAGGGCGGGATAATTGCCGGGCGTCTTCGGGGAGTACGCGATTGCCCTCACCAATTTGCAACAGAGTTTGTTGCAGTAATTGCCGTTCTCCCAGGGCACGCCGCGCTTTAAAACCCATAATAGCAATCGACCAAATCAGCAAAATAAAACAGGTTTCCTGTTCATAATCTTTAACCACCGTGTAAAAGGAACGCTCTGCGACGATAGCCTGCCCAGCCGCTTCTCGGGCCAGTTGCTCTTCCATAATGGCTGCGGCATTGGGGCGAATTACTGTTAGATAAAGCGTGTGCACGACGATGATCGCTGCGAGCAGGGCGAAAGCCTGGTAGAGAAATTCGCTCGAAAGTGGGTTGTGACTGTGTTTGCTGTTAGCGTTCATGTTTTATCCGGTGGGTTTTTGTCGGGCTAAAATCACAGGTAATATAAAATTGCCGATAATAAAAGGCATAGACTTTCTAAATGTCGACGGGAAATGGCACGGAATAATCTTCCAGTATTTCTTCGCTGGGTTTAAAGCTCGGTGTGCTATTCGCAGCTTTAGCGGGTGGTTGAGGAGGAGCTTGTTGTTTTGTTTCGTGCGTCTTTTTTGGGGCGTTTTGTTCTGCTGGCGCACTCGCTGTTGTGTTGATGTCTGACGATGCCTTGTCCTGTGCGCTCAATGCTTGTACGGGCGCCAGGCATAGGATGACGAAAACCAGTTGCCAGAGCCTGGGTGATGAGCTGTTCATAAAAGAGTGATTGTTTCTTTTTATAGGCATACGGTCATGGTATTACTTTATTCAGCGTAGCGGGCAATGCGAAAGCCCAAATCATCGCGGGCGCTGTCACTGTAGTCGCGGTAGGACAAGCGCAGTTCTGTCATGCCGCTGTGTCGCCAGCTCGCCCCCCGGACAAT
>JBFHDT010000293.1:0-3477 GCA_041584575.1 Porticoccaceae bacterium | reverse complement strand
TCATCGTGAAAACCCGGGCGCTTACAGAATTGGCGATAGTAAGCCTTGAGCTTGTTTGCCGTTTCGGGGTCTTCAACAATGCTAGCGGTACGGTCGCGAATTTCCTGCATTTTCTTGAAATCGCCCAGCTCAAAGACTTCGTCTTTTTGCTCTTCGGTCAAGTCGTCCATCTCACCGGTAACAATGCCACCGACGTTGCGGAAAATATCAGTCCAGCCGTCACCGACCATATCTTCATCGGTATAGGCGCCGCCCAATGTGTTGTTAAAGTTTTCAACACGCTTTTTGTGCCAGCCAGGCTTCAACTTGGCTTTCCACGCGGGATCGGTGGGCGCATTGTAGCGAGCATCAACTGAGGTAGGCGTACGCTGGAAGACACACAGAGACTTGGCGTCTTCACCGAGGTGAGGAATACACTGAATCGCTGTAGCGCCAGTACCAATAATACCCACGCGCTTGTTGGCTAGTTTAGTCATGCCACCTTCAGGGCTACCGCCAGTGTAGTTGTAATCCCAACGGCTGGTGTGGAAGGTATGACCCTTGAATTTTTCAACGCCACGAATACCGGGCAGCTTGGGACGCGTCAAGGGGCCATTGGCCATAGCGATATACTTAGCTTTCATCGCATCGCCACGATTAGTGTGAATAACCCAGCGTTTGCTGTCTTCATCCCAGTTGATTTCAGACACTTCCGTCTGGAAGACGGTATCTTTGTAAAGGTCGTAATGCTTGGCGATATTACGGCTGTGCTCAAGTAATTCAGGCGCGTGAGCGTAGCGTTCGGTCGGCACATAATCGAGCTCATCGAGCAGGGGCATGTAAACGTAGGCTTCGATATCACACTGAGCACCCGGGTAGCGGTTCCAGTACCAGGTGCCACCAAAGTCACCCGCTTTGTCGATCATGCGAATGCTTTCAACGCCAATCTCGCGCAGTCGAGCACCGGCCAACAGGCCGCCGTAGCCACCACCAATAATCGCCACCTCAACTTCGTCAGTCAGGGGCTCACGGGTAAAACCGGGGTCGACATAATGGTCAACCATGTATTCTTCCAGCTCTCCGGCTGCGGCTTTATATTGGCCGAAACCTTCTTTACGAATGCGTTTATCGCGCTCGTAATTGTATTTAGCGCGAAGCTCTTCCGGGTCAAAACCCAGCTCGGCGGGGTCAGTGGTATAGGGTTTTGCAGCACTCATTATAAAATCTCCTGATAGTTGAGTTTGAAAATAATTTGTCAGTCACACACTGGGTAAAGCTAAAAATTGCAAAATTCTGTGGTTGGCGAGTGGTCTACTCGACAAGTCTTGTCGTCGAACTGGCCTGCCATTCTCGGTCATTTGTCCAGAGTTAGAGGGCGGTATCGTCACGCTCCATCGAAACAGTTGAACACTGTAATGCAAGCTCTGATCTCAACAGAATGATGTAGCTCAAGACCACGTTTTAAAAATCGACGCCGGTTATATTATGGTTTTGACCCGGCGAACCCATTGACAACAGCAGACGCCGTGTCAGCAACAAATCATATACCCACAAACTGAACAAGGCTAATGACTCTCATTAATCCTATTCTCTACTTTCACACCATCCTCAAGCCGACAGTCTTTGCGGCAAGTACTGCACTCGTTCGCTGTTGTGCAGCTCGGCCATAAGAGCCTTTTTGGGTAACATTCTGTATTACCACTGTTTTTTTAATTGTTATTGGAACGATATATTCTAAGAAAGAAGTATCAGCCAGGAATAGTCATCCACGCTGGCCAAAGCGACATTGGTTTCATTTGCACGCTGTTTATGCGTTCGACGCCCTTGCCTATGTTCACGATGCCTCTATTCAGCGACCCTAGACCCCACTCATTTCTGGAAAAACCAGGGTCACACTCGTGCCCTGCCCTGGGCTACTTAAAACCTCAAGTTTCCAGCCAAAACGGTCACAGATGCGTTTAACAAGGTTGAGCCCCATACCCGTGCCGCCAACTTTAGTCGTATAGGCACGGTCAAAGATGTAGGGCAGCTTTTCCTCAGCAATACCTTCACCGGTATCGGCAATGACTAGCTTCTGGTCGCTCAGAGTGATGTCAATCTCACCACCGTAGTTGTGCTCGATGGCGTTGCGCAAAATATTGCCGAGGGTAATTTGAAGAATGCTTTGCGGCTGATTGACAATCACTGTCGAAAGGTAAGCTGTTTTAAGCGTTATATCGTATTCCTTTAGCTTACTTTTATTATCTTCGAGCAGAGCGTCGATAATGCTTTCGATATTAGCGGGCGGGCTCTGGTTAATCGCGCTGGCCTCCTCCCTGGAAAGGAGCAGGGTTGCCTCAATAAAAGCGAGCATTTCAGCGCAGGCTCGCTGGATGCGTTTAAGTGCCCTACTCGAGGGCGCGGTCTGGGGGTTGGCATCGAGCACATCCACCGCACCCATCATGACAGCTAAAGGTGTCCTCAGCTCGTGACTGGCGGCGGCAGTAAAAGATTGTTCCCGCTCGACAAATTCATCAAGCCGCTCTAAATAAACATCCACCGCCTTGGCAATTTGATCAATTTCAGTCCCTTTAAAATCACTGCCAAGACGAACTTTTCGCTGCCCCGGCTGTATGCCGGAAACTCTCGCCGTCAGCTCTCGAATCGGCGATAAAATAGCCCGCGAAGCTCTGGCCCCCATAAAAATAGCGGCAATTAAAATAATACATACGCCATAGACGAGGGCTTCTAGCAGGGCGTGCTCTTGTTCCTCCCACTCGCTAACATCGTAAATCAGGTAGACCGGCTGCTGCTGCCACCGATCAACTTCCACATGGTAATAACCTTCACCCATGCGCACGCTGTGGTGTGAACCCTCCTCTAACGCGCGTACCGCTGCTGGCAGGGACGCAATATCTTGTCCACTGTAAAAGCGCCAGTCTTTAAACATAGGATTTGCCAAAAGCGCCTGGGGATCGGGCTGGGTGAGTAATACCTGCAGCTGATCGGCCACCATATTGCCAAAAGTAGCCTCTTCCAGTCGCTGCTTCATGAGCAGTAAAGTGGCACCAAAGAGGGTGCTGGTCAGGGTGACAATCAACACAATGGTAACAATGATGCGAGTTTTTAAACTCTTTCTTTTCATCGCGTTTACCGCCCTCATGTCGATGAAAGCCGATAGCCAATACCATGAACCGTGTGCAGTAGCCTGGTTTCAAAGGGCTTGTCGATAACGTTTCGTAGACTGTAGACATGGGTGCGAAGAATATCTTTGTCGGGTGGATACTCACCCCATATCTGTTGTTCGAGTTCCTGTCGAGTGACCACACGCTCGGAGTTTCTCATCAAAAACTCCAGCAGTTTGCGCTGAATAGGATTGAGTTTTAAGGCAATGTTGGCGCGGCTTGCCTGGTAGGTACCGGGTTCATATTCGAGGTCCGCGACTCTCAGTAAGGTTTCCTGGTTTTGTGTCTGCCCCCTTTTTATCAAAACCAGAAGGCGCGCCTCCAGCTCCTTTAG
>JBFHDT010000292.1:0-3484 GCA_041584575.1 Porticoccaceae bacterium | reverse complement strand
CCGACATCGTTACCCCAGGCATTACGCTCGTAGGTGATAATCGCTGCTAGATCCACCTCTGACAACTGCCCACCGAAGGCTTGCATCGCTGTACCGCTAACGCCGTTAACAACAGCATCAAGATGTTTATCGACGGGACCAAGGGCAATTGCACTCCCTTTAAGGCCAGGGAATGCGCCCGGAATACCTTCGCCATTAGCCATATGACAAGCCGCACAGGAGCGGTTGTAAGCGGCTTCACCCTTAACCATTAGCTGTTCTAGCGTAAAGGTTTGCTTAGCCATCTCGCGTTCTGCCGCGGCAGCGACCTTTTTATCAGCCAGCCACTTCTGGTATTCATCTTCGGTAACAGCATTAACGACAATGGGCATAAAGGCGTGGCCCTTACCGCATAGCTCCGCACAGAAGCCGCGATAAATGCCCGGCTCATCAATCTTGGCCCAGGTTTCGTTAATAAAGCCTGGTACAGCATCACGCTTAACACCCAGGTCAGGAACCCACCAGGCGTGGATGACATCCTTGGCTGTAAGCAAGAATCGTACTTTTTTACCAACCGGCAGCACCAAAGGCTCATTAACCTCTGATAAGTAGTACTCAGTTTTTGGTGACTGGTTGTATATTGAAGACTCAGACGTCGTCAGCTCACTCATAAACTCAACGCCTTCGCCGAGATATTCGTACTGCCACTTCCACTGATAGCCGGTTACCTTAATATCAATATCGGCTTCGCTGGTATCGTAAAGCTCAATCAATGATTTCGTCGAGGGGAAGGCAACCCAAACCAATATCAAAACAGGCAGTATCGTCCACAATAGCTCAACCGTGGTGCTTTCGTGGAAATTTGCAGCTTTGTAGCCTTTTGATTTGCGGTGGGCGAACATGCTGTAAAACATCACACCGTAAACCACCACTGAGATCCATACACAGATCCAAACAACCGTCATGTGCAGGTCGTAAATGTCGTTGCTGACACCGGTAACGCCCTGAGGCATATTCAGTAGACTCCACCCACTTGCATGTCCATCTTCTGCGTGGGCTTGCTGCCCTACAGAAAATAACAGTAACAGCGGGCTTAGCGCATACACGACAAGCTGCTTTACTCTAGATACCATTGCCTATTCTCTCCGAATTGCTTTATTGATCTTGCTCAGAAACACAAGAAAACCATGCGCTGGACCGAATCGACCCACGCTGGCTATCTGAACCCCTCACGCCCTCATTTTTGCAATTTTAAGAGGACGCCTGCGACATTCTGTCACTTTTTTTACCGACGATTTACGCTTACTGTATCCCTTGCCTTCCCTCTTACACGAGCAGACAGAAAAACACGCGTAATATCGACGCGGCGCGCAGTATATCAGAAGGCCTGTAGAAAGGTCACCGGCAAAGAACCAATAAACCAGGCTACCAGCACGACCAATCTGTCAATCACTTGCTATATATCAAAAATCTTTAGCACTGCCCACCCTTTTCCCTTCACGAGTACTGAAATCAACCCTAGCCACCACTCTCGTACCACCTTGCTTTTTTTTTGTTCTCAACTAGATTTCAAGCTATGGATACTTTCAATCTGCGCCGTGATATTCGGCGCGCCCAAACCCTCGAACACCAAAGCGGACTACTCGCCGCGCAACTTCAGCTAAAAGCTCCTTTTCTACACCGCGCCATTAAAATAACCGAGGGTAATACCATCGCCGTGCTGATCGATTTCATTGTGCGCTACACGGAACATGTTGCTGAGTTTGTCGATGTTCTGAATACTATCGGTATCAACGCTAATTGCTGCAAATACACCGAGGCAGTCGTCAATTTTTGCATCGGGGCATTTGATCAGACACCTGCATTATTGAAAGGACAGAACCTGCTCGCCACCCTAATGGCTCAGGCCTATATCGCCCATCGGGTGATTGAAGAGGTCAACGAACACTTTTCCCAACAATGTAATGAGCCTTTAATCCCGATGGATATGACTCGGTCCAACCTCATTATTCATCAGCTGATTGGCGAACATCTGGCCAATCAGCTCGACCTTGTTGCTCAAGACATAGCCGAACAACTGGAGCGAGACTATTTACGCTTAGATAACGGCATCTTCGACCAAAATGCCAGTCGGGAAATTGCCTGGGGCATCGAAATTACTCACTGGCCCTGCCTTACCGACACACTGACGGTAGATTTATTGTTAGGGCAGGGCAACACCAACGCCGCTAACATTCACTAGCCCGAGCCATTCGTTCTATTTTTTTACCGAGGCATCGACAAACTTAATTGCCTGCCGGTCAAGATCACGGTTTGCACGGGTTTCTAAATCTGCGGAAGGCTGACTAAACAAGGTCTCCTCGGCGAAATCACAACTGACACATTCACGACAGTCTTTTTCGGCGCGTCGATAAACCACCAACTTATCCATCTCGCCACAGCGGGGACAAACAGCGCCTGCAATAAAACGTTTAACCACTTTTGTCACCGCCAACTCCCATTCAAACCCAGTTATAAAGCCCGCTATAATAGCAGCTCACACAATGCTCAGGATTTAGTCATGCCTCTCGAGAACACACCTGCCATCCGTCGCTTTAACGGCCACACACCAACACTTGGCGAGCGCTGCTTTGTCGACGCGGCGGCAACAGTCATTGGCGACGTTGAACTCGGCGACGACAGCTCGGTCTGGCCAGGCGCAGTCATTCGGGGCGATATGCACTCAATTCGCATCGGTCAGCGCAGCAGCATTCAAGATGGCACCGTAGTGCACATTACCCACGCCAGCGATTACAACCCCGGTGGCTGGCCAACGACCATCGGCAACGATGTCACTGTCGGTCACAATGTCACCCTCCACGGCTGTACATTGGGCGATTGTATTTTGGTCGGAATTGGCTCCACCGTGATGGACGGCGCAGTCGTCGAAGATAACGTTATTATCGGTGCGGGTACACTGGTACCGCCCGGCAAAACTTTAAAGAGCGGTCACCTTTATTTTGGTAGCCCCTGCAAACAGGCCCGAGCGCTGACACAAAGTGAAATTGATTACTTTCCCTATACCGCTGGCAATTACGTGAAGTTGAAAGATCAGTACCTGGCAGAAATTGATTAACAAGCCGCGAACACAGCCTTAACCTGAGTTCAGTGACGCAGGCTAAGGCTCCGTCAATTACTCAATCATATCGTCGTAGGGGTTTTCTTCCACTAGAGGTACAGACTTACCGTAGCCCGGCAGACTGATGGCCTGATCAGAAATCAATACTTCATCGTCGCCAATCACACCTTCACCAAAGCGGTAGATTGGCGCAAGCTCGCCATGATCGGCCCTGACCTCATACTCTGCAGCCCGTCCACGAGTAGCCTCACGGCGTTGACAGTAATCGCTCCAGCTACTGCTGTATCGCTTAGCCAGCATTTGTTCAGCAACCGCGCCAGAAAACAATACGCCTGTTGCATTATTGCCGCCAAAACCCTTGGCATTGATAAAGGCGATATCTTTTTT
>JBFHDT010000291.1:0-3488 GCA_041584575.1 Porticoccaceae bacterium | reverse complement strand
TGAATTTGCAAATACAGGGCGGAGAGATTTTCGGCTTTGTCGGCTCCAATGGTTGTGGCAAAACCACCACCATGAAGATGTTAACGGGGCTACTACCACCCAGCGAAGGGCAGGGCTACTTGTTTGGACAGGAGGTCAACCCCCGCGACCTGGCAACCCGTCGCCGAGTCGGTTTTATGACTCAATCTTTTTCTTTGTACAGCGAGCTGACTGTTGTACAAAACCTGACGCTGCATGCGCAGCTGTACCATGTACCGACCGACCTTATTCCAGGGCGGGTGACAGAAACCCTGAAACAATTCGATCTAGAGACCGTCTGTCATACCCTGCCCGACGCTCTACCCCTCGGCCATCGTCAGCGCTTGTCGCTCGCAGTGGCAATGATTCATCGTCCTGAAACCCTCATTCTCGACGAACCCACTTCAGGTGTGGATCCCGTTGCCCGGGATGCCTTCTGGAATTTACTGGCAGAATTATCCCGGCGCGATGGTGTGACTATTTTTATCTCGACTCATTTTATGAATGAAGCCGAGCGTTGTGATCGAATCGCATTGATGCACGCCGGCCGAATATTAGCGACTGACAGCCCGGCAAAATTATGTGCTGCGCAACGCGTTGATAGTCTCGAAGATGCGTTTGTCAATTACCTCACCGCTGCAGGTGCTGGCGATCAACAAAAAGCGCCACAAACATCCGCCAATAAGCAGCCCGAATCGCGCCTCTCTCAACCCACATTTCATGGCGATAGCAGCCTCTACGGTTGGCGGCGTCTCTTCAACCCGCGGCGCATGGGTAGTTACGCACGCCGCGAAACCCTGGAGCTCGTTCGCGATCCCTTGCGCCTAACCCTGGCGCTATTAGGCAGTGTCATCCTGATGTTCGTCATGGGTTACGGTATCACCTTCGATGTCGAAGACCTCACCTTTGCGGTGCTAGACCAGGACCAAACCACTCTCAGCCGCGACTACGCAATGAGTATTTCCGGCTCGCCGTATTTTACCGAGCAAAGGCCGATTACCAGCTATGCTGACCTGGATCAGCGTATGCGCACCGGGGCGCTCAGTTTGGCACTGGAGATACCGCCAGGTTTTGCTCCGGATATTGCCCGGGGTCGGCAGGTTGAAATCGGTGCCTGGATCGATGGCGCAATGCCCACTCGCGCAGAGACTGTTCGTGGCTATGTTAGCGGTATGCACGCCCATTGGTTGGGTATCAAAGCGCGGGAAGCCGGCTACACTGGTGCCTCCGGTGACAGTACACTGGCAGGGCTACTCACTATAGAAACCCGCTTTCGTTACAACCCGGGTGTCAAAAGCGTAGTCGCGATGGTGCCAGCGGTGATACCGCTACTGTTAATGCTAATACCTGCGATGCTGGCCGCATTAAGCGTCGTGCGCGAGAAAGAGCTAGGCTCAATCATTAACTTTTATGTAACGCCAACCACCCGTCTCGAATTTCTCCTTGGCAAACAACTCCCTTACATTGTGCTGTCTGCATTGAGTTTTTTACTGCTCACAGCACTTGCCGTCACCGTATTTGGGGTCGCTATTAAGGGCAGCTTTGTAGCACTGGCAACAGCGGCTCTGCTCTATGTCAGTGCCGCGACAGCCATCGGCTTACTGATCTCGTCGTTTATGCGCAGTCAAATCGCTGCTATTTTCGGCACTGCTGTCATTACCATTCTGCCCGCCGTCAATTTTTCTGGGATGATGGACCCCGTTTCATCGCTCGAAGGCATGGGTAAAGTCATCGGCGAACTTTATCCGACGACCCACTTCCTGACAATTTCTCGCGGTACCTATTCGAAAGCACTGGAGTTCGCCGACCTCACTGCTTCATTCACACCCCTGCTAGTCGCAACACCGATATTGCTCGGCCTGGCTGTCATATTACTTAAGAAGCAGGCGCGCTAATGAGCCCGGAGAATATCTTCCATCTTGGTCTTAAAGAGCTACGCAGTCTGACCCGAGACCCAATCCTGCTAATACTGATCGCCTACGCCTTTAGTATTTCCATCTATACTGCTGCAACCGCAATACCGGAAACCCTGAATCAATCGACTATCGCCATTGTCGATGAGGACCGCTCTCCCCTGTCAGCCCGTATTAGCAGTGCATTTTATCCACCGCATTTTGTGCCACCGGCATTAATTAGTCGCGCAGAAATGGACGCTCGAATGGATGCTGGCCTCGATATTTTTGCACTCAATATTCCCCCCAACTTTCAGCGCGACCTACTCAGCAACCGCAAACCGACTTTGCAGCTCAATGTCGATGCCACGCGTATGAGCCAGGCCTTTACTGGCAGCGGTCACATCCAAACTATCGTTAATGACGAAGTACGCACCTTTGTGCAGCGTTATCGCGACGTCAACACATTGCCGGTGGATCTCAATCTGCGTATGCGTTTCAACCCACAGCTGGATAAAGCGTGGTTCGGCTCTGTTATGCAAATTATCAACCACATCACCATGCTCTCCATCGTGCTCACCGGTGCCGCATTAATCCGCGAGCGGGAACACGGCACCATCGAACACTTACTGGTCATGCCCGTTACACCCTTTGAAATTATGGGCGCCAAGGTTTGGTCAATGGCTTTGGTGGTATTGGTGGCTAGTGCTCTGTCACTGAAACTGGTGGTTGAGGGTTTACTATCAGTGCCTATTCAGGGGTCGATACTTCTGTTTTTAAGTGGCACGGTCTTACACCTGTTCGCCACGACATCCATGGGGATCTTTCTGGGCACCATGGCGCGATCCATGCCGCAACTCGGGCTATTACTCATGCTGGTACTACTACCGCTACAATTACTCTCAGGTGCAAGCACACCTCGCGAGAGTATGCCCGAGCTGGTGCAGCTGGCCATGCTAGCGGCACCGAACACACATTTTGTCGCCCTGTCTCAGGCCGTACTTTATCGCGATGCAGGGCTCGGTGTTGTCTGGCCGCAATTTCTAGCCATAGCGCTTATTGGTTCAGTATTGTTTGCTCTGGCCTTGTCGAGATTTCGCAAGACTATTGCCACGATGACTTAAAGGCGGTTCAAACTAGGTCTTTTTACGCAGTAAGTAACACCTTTTATTAATCCTGTCTTACAACAAGCCGGTATTAATAGTGCCTGCTCTGCCAGCATTATTGCCTAACACTCACAGCAGTCTCCCCTTCTTGTCCGCTGCCTAGTAATCCGCATCAGGGAAAAGCAAAGAATAAAACCGCCAAAAATATGAATAATAAAAATGCGTTATAAACAATCAAGAAAAATTAATAGCCATCACAATTAATTAACAGCGCTTAACCACTTGTCGCGACGCGAGGCCTTCGGTCCAGAGCAAACAAGGCGCAGTTGCCTATAGGAATACAATGATCGTATGAAGCGGCAGTGGCAAGTATCGATGCCGAAAAATCAACTAACCTAGTAAATCGGCGGTTCTCAATGAAGTACTGTTTACTCCTACTCCCTATCCTTTTGCTTGCTAGCACAGCCAATGC
>JBFHDT010000290.1:0-3496 GCA_041584575.1 Porticoccaceae bacterium | reverse complement strand
CGGCACATCATTGAAACTGCGGAAAAAATAGTCGACAGCATCCTGACTGCTTAAGGTTATATCGCGGCTAATACGAAAGTATTGCAGGTAGGGGTAGAGCGGGTAGGTTTTGAGGCTGTTATTGTGTAGGGCAAAACTAGCCGTGGAACCCCGCTTTAAATCTTGTTTAACTTCTTTATAAAGTTGCCGCTGTTTCTCAAGTTGCCCGTCGGGTAAAGCTATAGAATGCCCTGTTATGGCAGCTGGTGTTGTAGGCTCGCGCGCGTCGTCACTGCTAACGGTAACAGTGAGCTCGGCGCGTGCCAGGGTGCTCGAAAAAAATGGGCAGACGATAAGCGTGAGTAGGGTAAGAAGAAGGCGGGGCGGATAGCGGCGCATCAATAAAGCGCGTGGTGAGCATCTGCGAATAATAAAAAGCATCATTATTGGGGAAAGCACTCCGTCCTTGCAATATTGGGGTCAGACCCTCTGACCCCAATCCCGGTGAAAAGTGTCTACTTTTCTTTTTTTATTCTCACTGCCAGCACATCACACACCGAGCCATGCAACACGCCATTAGCCGTGGAGCCAAAGATCAATGCCAGGCCATGGCGACCGTGGCTACCGACAACGGTGAGGTCGACATCATTCTCTTTGGCGAAGTGGTGCATTTCCTGGGCCGGTTGACCGATTAATACGTGGGCATGGTCATTTGACAAACCAAGCTGCTGACAAAAGCTCCGCAGACGGCCATGAGCCTGTTTTTCCATCTGTGTTTGCACTTCGCTGAGATCCATCGGTATATCGCCGCCGTAGGCAAACGATAATGGCTCCTGCACATGCAAGAGACTGATGCGAACATCTTTGTCGTCGAAGAGCTCTTTGACGCGATCGATGACCTGTTGTGATTCAGGCGATAAATCCAGGCCAACAAGGACGTGATTGTAGTAAGACATAGATAAATTTGCTCCGTGATTCGCGTTATAGTGTAAACCTATCACCCCCCAGAGTTGAACCGTTGTGAGTTATTTAGTTATTGCCGTCGCCGTGCTGGTGATGCTCTCCGTCTTGACCTCGTTTAAGCCCTCAACCCGGCAGAAGCGGCAGGTGATTTTACGCCGCTACGCGAATGAGCGAGGCCTGCATGTGGAAATCGTCGCCGATGCAGTGACCGATCAAAAAGGTAGTAGCCCAACGGCGGTGCGCTACTTATTGCCCTGGACGGCGAAAAACATTCGCCATGATGACCAGCGGCACTGGTTGTTAGTGCGTGGGGAGCGCGGTAAATTGTCACCCTGGAAGGGCTGGTGCTGGTTTCAGCAGGAAGCCCCAGAAGATTGTCATTCTTCTATTCGCCGGGCGCTGGATAAAATGCCCAGCAGTGTGAATGCCATATGCAGTAATAGTTTTGGCCTGGGTGCCTATTGGCCAGAGAAGGGCAAGGTTGAAGAAATTGATCAAATAGCCGATGGCCTACGCATTATTTCGAGAAATATAAAAAGCGATTAGGCCCTTTATGGAGGCGTGAAACAGTCTCTGTGCTGCCATCATTGGGCCCCAAAGAGGGTTTTATAACTCAATCCTGCAACAAAGAAATTTAGGAAATACCTTGACCGCCGAGGTTTCAGGCCTTATATATCGCTCCTTATTCGGCCCTGCGGGGCTTTTTCAACCAAATGATATTGTAGGTTTGCATGGGTAAATCACTGGTTATTGTCGAATCACCAGCAAAAGCGAAAACCATTAACAAATATCTGGGTAACGATTTTATCGTTAAGTCCAGTATTGGTCACGTGCGTGATTTGCCCACCGGGGCTTCTAATCGCAAACCTGCTGACCCCAAAGAGCGGGCGAAGCAAGCGGCTATTACCCGCAAATTGTCGCCGGCTAAGAAAGTTATTCACAAGCAAAAGAAGGCAAAAAAGCAGCTTATTGCCCGTATGGGAATTAACCCCGACAAAGACTGGGCCGCCGATTACCAGATACTGCCGGGTAAAGAAAAAGTAGTCAGTGAACTCGTTAAACTGGCGAAGAATGCCGACACCATCTATTTGGCGACGGATTTGGATCGCGAGGGTGAGGCGATTGCCTGGCACCTGCAACAAACCATTGGTGGCGACGACAGTCGTTACAAGCGTGTGGTGTTTAATGAGATTACCAAAAAGGCCATTCAGGAAGCCTTTGCTAAGCCCGGTAAACTTGACACGCATCAGGTAAACGCCCAGCAAGCGCGTCGCTTTCTCGATCGTGTCGTGGGCTTTATGGTGTCGCCATTGCTCTGGGCCAAGGTTGCCCGTGGCCTTTCAGCGGGACGAGTGCAATCTGTCGCCGTCAAGCTAGTGGTTGAGCGAGAGCGAGAAATTCAGGCATTTGTGCCCGAAGAGTACTGGACTCTACACGCCGACCTGGAAAAGAAAACCGAGGAGCAGGTGCGCTTTGAAGTGCGAAGCCACAACGGTAAAGCCTATCGTCCGGTTGATGAAGCCGGCAGTGCGGCGGCCGTTACAGCCTTGCAGAACGCTGAGTTTTTAGTCACTTCACGTGATGACAAGCCGACACAAACGAAACCGCCTAAGCCATTTATTACCTCGACCTTACAACAGGCCGCCAGCACGCGCCTGGGCTTTGGTGTGAAGAAAACCATGATGATGGCCCAGCGTTTGTACGAGGCGGGTTACATCACCTACATGCGAACCGACTCAACCAATCTGAGTAAAGATGCGGTGGAAGATTGCCGCGCATTAATCGCCACACGCTACGGCCAAAAGTATTTGCCCGAGCAGCCTAATATTTACTCCAGCAAAGAGGGCGCTCAGGAAGCTCACGAAGCGGTGCGGCCATCGAATGTCGATATTTCTGTGGCGGACATACAGGGGGTGGATGAAGACGCCAAGCGCCTTTACGAAATGATCTGGCAGCAATTTGTTGCTTGCCAGATGGTACCCGCCCAATTTACCAGCACCAGCGTTGGCGTCACTGCGGGCGAATACGGGCTACAGGTGCGCGGACGCGTGGTGCGCTTTGAAGGCTTTCTCCGCGCCATACCGGTATTACGCAATAAAGATGATACCGAGTTGCCGGAATACACGGTTGGCGAAATTTTAAACATGCTGGTGCTAGTACCGCGCCAGCACTTTACCAAACCGCCCGCTCGTTTTAGTGAAGCGGCCCTGGTGCGTGAGCTCGAAAAAAGAGGCATTGGCCGCCCGTCTACGTATGCGGCAATTATTTCCACCATTCAAGATCGCGGCTATGTGCGCCTTGAGAGCAAGCGTTTTTACGCGGAAAAAATTGGTGATATTGTCACCAGTCGTTTGAGTGATAATTTCAGTGACCTAATGGATTACGGCTTTACCGCCGTGCTTGAAGAGCAGCTCGATGAAATTGCCGAGGGCTCTCTCGACTGGAAAGATGTACTCAATCGCTTTTATGAAGGCTTTATCGACAAGCTGGAAAAGGCCCAGGCGGAAGAGGGCGGTATGGCGCCTAATGGCGCCACAGCCACCGATATTCCCTG
>JBFHDT010000289.1:0-3525 GCA_041584575.1 Porticoccaceae bacterium | reverse complement strand
GTTTCGGATTTTTTGATAAAGGAAATACCGAGGCTATTTTTAATAAAGTCCGCAGGGCTATCCAGTGTCCGCGCTTTTATATCCAGGGTTAAAGTGGCTGATTGTTGTTTGTTATGGCCGTTAATAGAAAGCCCTTTTTCGGTGAATATCCAGCCTGGAGGATAGTCAAATTGAAAGCGAAGTTTGTTGTGGTAAAAACGATTGGGTTGTTTCTTTTTTGCAGTGGAGCTATTCCCCCAGGCTAATCCGTTTGTCGCGACGCGGAAATTACCCCGGTCGATATTCGGTACGATTGTTTTTACCGGGTTTTCGTCTGCGTTAGACGAGAGTTTTAGCACCTCCCGCAGTCGCTTGTCGTTGCGGGGGTGAGAGGCGAATAAACCGTGGTAGGTTGGGGTGTTTTTACCGGCATCCGCGCTGCGTTTTTTGGTGT
The DNA here is from genome assembly GCA_041584575.1 of Porticoccaceae bacterium. Classification (GTDB taxonomy): domain Bacteria; phylum Pseudomonadota; class Gammaproteobacteria; order Pseudomonadales; family Porticoccaceae; genus Reddybacter. The sequence continues at coordinate 3,092 of JBFHDT010000289.1, read as the reverse complement.
AACGTTCATGGGCTTTAAGTTGGCTAATAATAGCGAGCATGGCATCGGGGTCATAACCGGCACGGTGTAAAAACTTATTGCCGAGGGCATCGGCCTCGAGTTCCATCTCGCGGCCATAACCTTTTACCGAGGCGGCACCCCACTGGGCCGTTGCTTCGCCGACATCGGCACTACGAGTGAGGATGGCCAGTACGCCAGCGATAATACTCGAGCCGGCTTGTGCGAGCTGCTGACTCGCGGCGTGTTCGGCGGTAATGTGGGCCACTTCATGGCCGAGGACGGCAGCGAGCTGGCTCTCCGAATTCATGTAGGCTAGCAGGCCTCGATTGATATACACATAGCCGCCAGGCGTGGCGAAGGCGTTGATGTCAGGGCTGTCGAGTACCGTGAAGGTGTATTCGTCATCGGGTGCATCACTGTGGCGAGCGATTTTTTGTCCGACTTTATTAACGTATTCGGTGATTTTTTTATCCGTCACTACGGGGATTTGTGCGGTCACTTCGTCGTACATTTGCCGACCAATACTGGCTGCTTTTTTATCAGACATCATCAATGCCTGTTGGGCTTCGCTGGGCAGTGCAATGAAGAGTAAGGCACTCAATAGTGATGCACTCAATAGTGATGCACTAAAGAGGAAGGCACAGGGAAATCTCAATAGCGATGATCGCAAATTAAGACGCTTCATTGGCCCTCTTCCTAAAAAAAGTGCGTAATTGCTGGCCGATACCGTCACAGGCCTGATCCTGTACCTGGGCGACGATGGGAATCGGCAGGATGATGGCGACCATATACGAGGAGCCCTGGGTCTCAACTTTAACCCGGCCACTTTCTTTCAATTTTTGTAAATCCCAGATAATGGCTTCGTAGGTGCCAGTTTTTTCCCAGGTCGCAAAGCCGAAACAGCCGCCGCCACCGGGAGCGACAGCGCAACTTACCGAGCCGTCTCTATCGGTTGTTTCGGTGCTGCCATCAACCCAGATCATATAGTGCAGCCCTTGCTCTTTGAAACGTTGAGCAATCAAGGGTTCGTCGAGCATTTTGGCGAGACGTTTGAGACCCAGTGGAGCGGTGCGTGGTTCAAACCAGGGGTAGAGCAAATCAGTAAACTCTTTTTCCGGGATGACTGAAATTTTTTTGTCGGCCTTTAATGTGTTACCAATGCAGTCGATAAAGTCAGGTTCAGTTTCGTAATCCGCATAGTGGCGCCGACCCAACACGACAACCCGTTCGCCACTTTTAAGTGTGAGTGCAGTACTGTTTTCACGGTATTCGTCAACAGTCGTCGTCGTGCAGGCACTCAGGGTAATGAGCAGTGTCAGCGCGGCGAGGGCGGCTAGAGACTTCATAACTGAGTGTTATCCGTTGCACTGAGCGTACTTGTCGAACGGTGGCGTAGCCATTGTTGTATTTCTGGCACCCGAGCAAAGCCGGTAATGAAATGTGCGCCTGCATCGCGCATCGCGACCATTGACGCTTGTTGTAAAGCCTCGGTATTGGATTTCAAAAAGCGGGTTGGGGTTTTTCCGTAGGCCGTCATGATCCAGTCAGCGACTGGTTCGCCTGTGGCTTCAAAAACCTGCAAGTTATATTTTATCCAGACTTCAAAGACTTTTAACTGAGATTCGTTGGGCATAGAAATTTGTACATCTTCGACAGCAGGCCTCAAAATTAAATCGGCCTTAGGCTGTGTTGGCATACTTGTGGTGGTAACACTGTGTTGAAATAAGTTAGCAGCGAGGCCGGTAAAAAGTTCAACCTGAATTTGACCGACGGCAATACTCACCTCCGACCCATGCGTACTTTCAAACCTGTGGTTGGCAAAAGCCTCGTCAAAAACAACAACACTACGTAGTGGTAATTTGTGGGTTAGTGCGGCTGGGAAGCTGCCACTGACCTCTACATGGGTGGCGCAGGCACTGAGTAGCAAGCTTGTCACCGTAAAACTAAGGGCGATCAAACTTCGAGCGCTACTTGTAAATTTTGCCAACACTTTTATTGAAGACATTTATGGCATCTCATTGAGGCTATTTAAGCCGACAAAGGTTCCACCATTACGATAGCTTAGTTCACGCATTAATGCTGCGAAGCGACTCGCCGAATCCATTCGACCACCGGGTGCTAGAAAGTGGACGGGAAAGCCGATGGTGTGAATGCGCACCCGTTGGTGTTGTCTGCCGCGATGGCGATTACTTTGATCGACGGCAGTCAGTACCCGATGAATAGAATGGCCGGTGAAATCATCGCCAAACACATAGAGGCTGATTTTTTTATCCGAAGCGTAAAAAGCGCGAATTGCGCGTTCAATACCTTCTACCGGGCTGGAGTTACTAAAGGGTCGCCAGTGGGTCATTTGTTGAATAATCACCCGTCGCCGCCCTGGCGTGTCTGGCAGCCACTTGCCCCGGTAACTGGGGAACATATAGTCACCCATATCGTTCATCACTTGAATACCTTTGACGGTGGGGTGAATGTCGAGAATATTAATCAGTTCTTTGCGGACTTTAGGCCAGGCGAAATCTACCATGCTGCCCGATGTATCGATAATAAAAACCAGGTATTCACTATCGACGGGAATACCGCCAATTAAAGAGTTGGCCGTGGGGCTCCCCCGTTGTTGCAGACGCTGCATTTCTTCACTGAGAATTTGCTGGGCGAGGATTAATTCATCGCGCTCGGTCGTGTCGGCCTGGGCGATAGACTCCAGCTGTCGGTTGACACTCGCCAGTTGCTCACGCAGGCGGGCGATATTGCTTTCCAGCTCTGATAATTGCGTTTGCTTGCTGGTCAGTATTTGCGCCATTTTTTTTGTTTCGCCACGCAGGCTGAACAGCTCTTCCTGTAGTACTGTGACATTGTGTTGTTGAGTCGGCTGGCTGTCATCTTGTGAGGTAAATTCAACGGTTTTGGCGATCAATAGCAAAAGGACGATAGCGCCAAAGCCACAGCTAATGACATCGAGAAAGGAGATACTAATTTCAATTGTTTGGCGTCGGGCTCTTTTCATCGTCTCTTTCTTATCCCGCTTATGGCCAGTCTCGTGAGGGGCTTAAAAAAGCGCCCCTGCTGGTGAGACCCAGTTTCCAGAACAGGGC
>JBFHDT010000288.1:0-3537 GCA_041584575.1 Porticoccaceae bacterium | reverse complement strand
GCCCTTGCTGTTTTTAAAGCGCTTCGTGCCGTCCAACAAGCTGCCTTCCCAAATAACACTCGACATTTCTGCACAGAGAAAAGGCTTGCTCTCGAGGCAAAAAGTACATTTGCCACAAGCCGGCGTTAGTGCGGCAACAATATGGTCACCTACTTTCACGTTGGTAACATTGGCGCCGACTTCTTCAACAACACCTGCACCTTCGTGACCGAGTACGGCAGGTAGTTGCGTTGGCAATACGCCGTGAGCAAAGGAGTAATCACTGTGGCAAATGCCACTGGCGGTGTAGTTCACTAAAATTTCATTTTCTTTCGGGCCTTCAAGTTCCAGCTCTTCAACAACTAGAGGTGCACCGATTTCATAAAGCACTGCGGCTTTTGTTTTCATTATTTCTCTCCCAGTCGCGCCCTTAGGCCGACATTCGAAATTAACTGTAAGTTGCTTAATTAACCGTACATGATCACGGAGCGGGCACCTTCGCCGCGGCCCATTTCTTCAAAAGCACGACCGATATCTTCCAGACCAATACGCTGGGTAATCATTTCGTCCAGCTTTAGTTCACCGCTCTTATACAGTTCAACGAAACGGGGGATATCTTTCTTCGGGGTTGATGAGCCATAGCAAGAACCCTGAATTTCATACTCGGCTAACAAACCGGCTGAGGGGATCTTCACGGACTGATCCAATGAGGCGACACCAACAATCACGCACGTACCGGTGGGACGAATCATGTCCCAGGTTTGCGCCATGGTTTCAACACGGCCTAATGCTTCAAAAGCGTAGTGCACGCCTAAACCACCGGTCAGTTCTTTCACTTTCGCAGCGGCGTCTTCCTCAAAGGGGTTAATTGCGTGAGTAGCACCCAGAGACAGCGCCAGCTCGCGTTTTTCTTCCATGGGGTCGATAGCAATAATAATCGTTGAACCACCAATGCGGCAGCCCTGAATAATAGACAGGCCAACACCACCACAACCAATAACCGCTGTCGCCTCGCCGGGTTGTACGTTGGCGGTATTTAGCGCTGCACCGGTGCCGGTGGTGACACCGCAGCCAATCAGGCAAGTGGTGTCAAGGGGGGTATCATCTGGCACTTTAATGGCTGAGCCCACTGGCATCACCATGTATTCGCCGAAAGAGCCAACACCACACAGGGTGTAAACATCTTCGCCGCTTGCGGTTTTGTGACGGGTAGTGCCATCGAGCTGGGTGCAGTCAGTGAGTAATTTACCCATGCCCGAACACATAAACTCTTTACCTTCTTTACACATGCTGCAATTGCCACAACTGGGCGTTAGTGAGGCAATCACTTTATCGCCGGGCTTCAGCTCCGTAACACCAGGGCCTACGGCCTCGACAACCCCAGCGCCTTCATGACCCAGGACGATGGGAAAGGGACAGCGCAAAATGCCATGAGCGACAGAGTAGTCACTGTGGCAAATACCACTGGCAGTGGTTTTAACCAAGACTTCATTTTCTTTTGGTGGCGCGAGTTCCAGCTCTTCAATCTCGAAAGGCTGATCAACCCCGCGCAATACTGCGGCCTTAATTTTCATTCATTTTCTCCATACCCATAAAATAAGGGCTATTTGTTATAAAACCCGGGCCATACTACACAAAGTCGAACAGCCCTGGGAAGTCGATTCTTTCAGCCCACGCCGGCTTAGGTAGCCATGTAACCGCCATCGACTGGCAGTGCGTGACCAGTGATGTAGCTGGCAGCATCTGAACACAGGTAAACCGCAGCATCACCAATTTCAGAGGGCTCACCCAAACGTTTAACGGGTTGGGCGGCAATCATCGCATCGGCAAACTTGGGGTTTTCTTCAAATACACGCTCAAGCATTTGCGTGCGAATGGGGCCGGGACAAACAGCGTTAACACGGATTTTCTTAGTGGCGTAGTCCAGCGCTGTCGATTTGGTCAAGCCAATAACCGCATGCTTGGCGGCGGAATAGTGGCTGAGACCTTTGACACCGATCAAGCCGGCATCGGAAGCCGTATTAACAATTGCCCCACCCGTGCCCTGTGCCAGCATTTGTTGGATTTGGTATTTCATGCACAGCCATACACCGAGCATATTGACCTTGTAGTTGAGCATGAAATTTTCTTCAGTAGCATCGGCGGCCAACGATTGTTCACCCTCGACACCGGCATTGTTAAAGGCACAGTTCAGCTTGCCGAACTCAGCTACCGCTGCATTAACCATTGCCTCGGTATCAGCGGCACTGGATACGTCGGTCTTAACAAATATTGCTTTACCACCCGCCTGTTCAATGATGTGAGCCGTTTCTTCGCCGCCAACGACATTCATATCAGCGACCACAACACTGGCCCCCTCGCGCGCAAAAATCTCACTCGCCGCACGGCCAATACCACCACTGGCACCAGTGACGATAGCCACTTGCCCTTCTACTCTTCCAGTCATAACAATAACTCCTCTTTTTTTAAACATTGAATAAACGAAAAAAACACATTAAAAACTATTTTTTTGACCGAGGATGATTCATTAATACACCCCTAGTCTGAACGATGCATAGCGGCAAGGTAATCGGGATTGGTGACGCTGACCTTATCAATCACCTGTTTAAAGGCAAAGTCGAACGTGGCGGGCCACTGTTCGTCTAACTCTCCGCGACGTACTTGCTGGCAGAATTGCTGATAAAGATCACTTAACGAACCCTTTCGTGCGAGTAGTACTTGCAGCTCAACACGCTGGCTTTCGTCCTGACGTTCACCAAAATCAAGCTCCCTGTCGACTACGCCAAGTAGAAAGGCACCACACAGCGCATCATAGCGATCACCACCTTTGGATTTATTAGCAATGCTTTCGAGTAATTGTTTTACGGTGACAAGAATTTCTTTTATATCGGGCTTATCCTGACTCACAGCGATTACTCCAGCAAAATTTATTGTTATTTATTGCAGTCATACACAGAAGCAAGCTTGCTGCCGTGCCACTATTATTTCAATAAAGCGCTTAATTACAGTGCTAAATGCTTTAACAGGGCAAATACCACTCTTTAATTTGTAATAACATCATGGCTTTATTACTGATCTTATTTAAGAAAATTGCCCGTCAATAGTCATCAACATGTCGTATTCGATCATGCTGGTATTGCGCCCACAACAGGCAAAGGGCAATGACCGTCTGACCCCGCTAATGTGGCCGTCGGCCTGCATCATGTTCAAAACGGCCCAACGCAGTGAGCCGAAAATTTCCCACCAGCGAATCTCTTCTTCATCAATCGCCTGGCCGCCATTGCTGGTATAGGCCTGGTAAAATTCATCGCGCGGACCGAAGCCTCCCACCGGTTGGTCAATATTACCGAAGCGCCAGGCACGCAGGCAGACCCAACCAAAGTCTTCCATAGCACTACCTATGTGAGCGCACTCCCAGTCGAGCACGGCCTCAATACCTTCGGGGCTAAGAATGACATTGCCATTGCGGTAGTCACCGTGGACAAACACGCGGGGCTTCTCTTCAGGGCGATTATTTTCCAGCCAGCGAATACCGACATCGAGGCCCGGATGATATTC
>JBFHDT010000287.1:0-3538 GCA_041584575.1 Porticoccaceae bacterium | reverse complement strand
GTCGCGCGGTCACCCAGGCTCAAACTCGCCGCACCTTCACCGAAAAATTCAAGGTAAGAGGAAACGACTTTTTCATTGCGCAGAAATTCGGTGAGCGCCAGCACGATGTCGGTAGCGGTAATACCGGGCTGCGGTTTGCCAGTCAGCTCAACGCCGATGATGTCGGGCAGGCGCATATAGGAGGGTCGACCCAGCATCACAGTCTCAGCTTCAAGGCCACCCACACCCAGGGCGATAACACCCAGGGCATCGACGTGGGGGGTATGGCTGTCGGTACCGACCAGCGTATCGGGAAAGGCCACGCCATCTCGGGATTGAATCACCGGCGACATTTTTTCCAGATTGATCTGGTGCATGATGCCGTTGCCGGGCTGAATCACATCAACGTTTTTGAAGGCTTTCTTGGTCCAGTTAATAAAGTGGAAACGGTCGTCGTTGCGACGGTCTTCAATGGCGCGATTTTTAGCAAAGGCGTCTTTATCAAAACCTGGCGCTTCAACGGCCAGTGAGTGGTCGACAATCAACTGGGTTGGTACCACCGGGTTCACTTCGGCGGGGTCGCCCCCTTTGTCGGCAATGGCATCGCGCAAGCCCGCGAGATCAACCAGAGCGGTTTGGCCAAGAATGTCATGGCACACCACGCGCGCCGGATACCAGGGAAAGTCGAGATCTTGCTTGCCTTCAATGATTTGCTTCAGCGAGTCGGTGAGTACTTCTGGCTCACAGCGACGCACCAGGTTTTCAGCATAAACCCGCGAGACATAGGGCAGCTTGGCATAGGCTCCCGGTGCAATAGCATCGACAGCTTCTTGGGTATCGAAAAAATCGAGCTGGGTACCGGGTAGAGATTTACGGTATTGGGTATTCATAATGTCATGCTCTTTATCAAACAAATCACACGAGGTGTGACCTGTAACTTATTGAAATGAAAAAAGGAGCACCGCAAGAACGGCACTCCTTTTCGATAGACCATCAAGCAGAAGAGCCGTGCAATTAGCGCTCGGCGATCGCAGGTACCGGCCGCATATCAGGCCCGGTGTACTCGGCACTGGGGCGAATAATGCGATTGTCTGCGCGCTGCTCAAAGACGTGAGCGGCCCAACCCGTGAGGCGAGACATCACAAAAATCGGCGTGAACAACTTAGTGGGAATGCCCATAAAGTGGTAGGCCGAGGCGTGGAAGAAATCCGCATTACAGAACAATTTTTTCTCGCGCCACATGACTTCTTCACAGCGTACCGAAACGGGGTAGAGCACGGTGTCGCCAACATCTTTACCGAGCTTTTCAGACCACTCTTTAATGATCGCATTACGGGGGTCAGAGTCGGCATAAATAGCGTGACCGAAGCCCATAATTTTATCTTTGCGCGCCAGCATTCCCATCATTTCTTCTTCAGCATTGTCCGCGCTGGTGAAGCCTTCGATCATATCCATTGCTGCTTCGTTGGCACCGCCGTGAAGTGGGCCACGCAGGCTACCAATCGCGGCAGTAACACAGGAGTGCAGGTCAGACAGCGTGGAGGCACAAACGCGGGCGGTGAAAGTAGAGGCGTTAAACTCGTGCTCGGCGTAGAGAATCAGCGAAACATTCATCACGCGCTCGTGCAGCTCGTTGGGTTTTTCGCCGCGCAGCATGTGCAAGAAGTGGCCGCCGATGGATTCATCGTCAGTCTCAGTCTCAACTTTCACGCCGTCGTGGCTAAAGCGGTACCAGTAGCAAATGATGGATGGGAAAGCTGCCAGCAAACGATCGGTGGCGGCTTCCTGTTGGGCGAAGTCAGTTTCAGTTTCGAGGTTACCCAAAAAGGAACAACCGGTACGCAGCACATCCATGGGGTGAGCGTCGGCGGGGATGCGCTCAAGTACATCTTTCAAAGCCTGAGGCAAACCGCGCAGACCTTTCAGCGTTGTACGGTAGGCGTCCAATTCTGCTTGAGTGGGCAATGCACCCTTTAAAATAAGGTGGGCGACTTCTTCAAATACGCAGGACTCAGCCAGATCTTTAACATCGTAACCCCGATACGTTAAACCAGAACCCTCTTTACCGACGGTTGATAATGCTGTTTTACCGGCCACCTGGCCGCGTAGGCCTGCGCCTGAAAGTACTTTAGTTGCCATATTCCATTTCCTTTACTATTAATCAGTGCGAGTTATTTTCAAACTCAATTTGACTGTCATATTTAATGATAAAATACATTTTAAAAGTGCTTTAACACTATGTTTTTAAATTATTTTCTGCTGCTTTATTTGTTTTTTCCCAGGGCAAACAAGCTATCGAGCTTCTGCTCGTACTCGTGATAGCCGAGGTAGTCGTACAGTTCCATGCGAGTTTGCATAGTGTCAACAACTGCCTTTTGATCACCCTCTTCCAGGATACTGGTGTAAACACGCTCGGCCGCCTTGTTCATAGCGCGGAAAGCAGACAGTGGGTAAAGCACCATATCGACACCCCACTCACCCAGCTCGGCCTTATTGTACAGAGGTGTTTGACCAAACTCCGTAATATTTGCCAGTAGGGGCACATCTATCGCCGCACTGAAAGCACGGTAGTGTTCTTCTTCATTCACTGCTTCAGCAAAGATACCATCAGCGCCAGCTTCAACGCAGGCCTGAGCGCGCTCAATAGCACTCTCGAGCCCTTCCTGAGCAAAGGCATCGGTACGCGCCATGATGAAAAAGCTGTCATCGGTGCGGGCATCAACAGCGGCTTTTACACGATCAACCATTTCCTCCTGGCTAACGATCTCTTTGTTAGGGCGATGACCACAGCGCTTTTGCGCAATTTGATCTTCAATATGTACGGCCGCAGCACCAGCACGAATCATGTCTTTCACGGTACGGGTAATGTTAAACGCCCCACCCCAGCCGGTGTCAATATCGACCAACAGCGGCACTTCAACTGCGGCGGTAATACGACGCACATCTTCGAGCACATCGTTAAGGCTGGTCATACCCAGGTCGGGCAGACCGTAGGAGGCGTTGGCAACACCGCCGCCAGACAGGTAAATGGCTTTGTGGCCAATCTGTTCGGCCATCATCGCGCAGTAGGGGTTGATAGTACCGAGAATTTGCAGGGGTTTGTTGTCGACCAGCGCTTTGCGAAAGCGAGCGCCGGGGGTTAATGATGTCGTCATGTATCACCTCTCATTGTTGTACGTTGTCTTATGTTGGTACTTGTTAAGGGTTTAGTTACCGAGCACTTTGCACTGGGAATTTGACTAAGTAGGGTGAAGCGGCAAATCGAGAGCATCGCCCATCTGTCGTTCAACATTAATTCGCGATGCGCGTATGTGCCTGCGCATCAGCATCTCAGCCATTTCACCATCGCGGTCGGCAATGGCCTGGACAATGAGCCTGTGCTCTGAAAAGGCATCACTAGCCCGAGGGCTGAGCATGCCGAACTGATAGCGGTACATTCTCACCTTGGCATAAAGCTCATCACAGAGCAGGCGAATTAACTCACTATTAGCGCTGCCCTTGACCAGACGATAGTGAAAATCCAAATCACCCTCTTTCTGGTAATAAGCCCTACCCTCCT
>JBFHDT010000286.1:0-3553 GCA_041584575.1 Porticoccaceae bacterium | reverse complement strand
TGTCTTCCGCGATTTGGCAGAGGCTGACCGTTTGGATGATGCTGAGTTTTGGCGGGTGGGTTTGCTGCGCTATTTCAATCCGGTTGGTGCCCATCCCAGTGGCATGATTGGTGAAGCGCCTAATGGTGTGCCCAATAATTTGTTGCCGTATATGCTGCAGGTGGCATTGGGTAAACAGCCTGAACTCACTGTGTACGGTGACGACTACCCGACCCCCGATGGCACCGGCGTGCGTGATTATATTCACGTGGTCGATCTGGTTGCGGGACACGTGAAGGCGCTGCAGTTTTTGTTGGATGAAAATAATTCCACCGGCTGCCACACCTGGAATCTGGGTACAGGGCAGGGTTACTCCGTACTAGAGATGATCGCAGCGTTTGAAGCAGCAACCAATGCTAAAGTACCCTATAAAATAGCGGCCCGACGCCCCGGTGATATTCCCGCCTGCTGGGCTGAGCCCGGTAAAGCTCAGCGGGAAATTAATTGGCGAGCCGAACAAAGCCTGCCGCAAATGATGCAAGATAGCTGGCACTGGCAGTGTCAGAATCCTGAGGGTTATGTGGAATAGTTTGATGCTGTTTAACTAGTATTCTCCGCTAGCCAACCCCCTTTCCTCCACCAACGTATTAGTCTTCACGCTACTACGTTTAAGAAAGTCCCGCAGTATTTCCCGGTTGAGTTCACTCAGAGTGCGGGCACGATAATTAGTTTCTTCGGGGTAGGCACTGCTTTTTATTGGCATACCGAGTATTTCTAATTTGCCAGCGAGAGAGCCGTCGACGGTACGAACTGTACCCCGCTCAATCAGGTGAGGCTAGCTCAATGTTTCCTCGATGCTTAATATGGCTGCACACGTTATAACGTGGTTGCCGTATGTCTGATGCACGTTGGTTTCGAGAATGGGAGTAGCAGTCGAGTATGGCTATTTCCAGCTGCTGATATCGTTAATGCCTGCATAGCGTATAGCCCTGCGTGTTGGAAGGTTTGAGTCTTATCCGGCAGAAGTCAACAGAAGAGTGGTGGTATTGCATGAGTGATTAAATCAGGCAAGTTTGTTGAATTGCGACTACATATATAGAAGAACAGGGTGAAAAAAGTAGAGGAACGATGTTAAAAAAGAAGAAAATGTTGTCGTATGAAAAAGTGAGACTGCGTGTACAAGCTCTATTGGCTTGGGGCTTTCGGGCCACGAGCTTGCGGGCTATGTGTTTACTGGCTGTGCTCCTTGTTTTAAATACAGGCTGTGCCAAACACCAGATTCATGCCTCGGTTGAATTCGAAAATATTGCTTTAGCAGTCGATGACTTGCAAAGCGACGGCCTGGGTTTTATTACGCCTTCGACGGTGACCGGGCGAGAGCAGGACATACAGAGTCTGGCCTTTATTTTTGCCCGTGTACTGGAAGAAGACCGACCTAATATTCATGTAGTCGGTTTGCCTGAAACACTAAGCGCCATTAATCAGTCCGAGCTGGCGGATGAGTACAAGCAGATGTATATCGAATACAGCGATACGGGTATTTTCAAAAAGTCTTCACTGAAAAAAGTGGGGGCTGTCGCTGGGGTTCGCTACCTTGCGCAATTGAAACTGTCCGGTTTTGAACAGAACTCGAAAGGACGTTTTGGTATGTTGGGTTGGCGCATGGTTCAAACTAAACAGGCCAATATTCGTTTGTTTCTGCAAGTCTGGGATAGCGAAAATGGAGCAATTGTCTGGGAAGGGACCGAAGAGCTATTGTATTCCAATGACTCTTTCTCCGAGAGGCCGGTAACCTTTCAGTTAGTGGTTGAAGAAGTCGCTCGGAATTTACTGAGTAAATTGCCGCAAAAATAATTGTCCATGGCGTTTGCCAGTCATTTAGCTTCGGGCGTTCTGCACAAACATAAGCATAATCAGTAGCGGGCAGATAAAGCGGATGTAGCTCGGCCAAATTTTCCAGAAAAGACTGTTCTCGGCTCCGGCAAAACCCATGCTGATCTCTCTCAGCAATTTATTGCGATGGAGTACCCAGCCTGCAAATACACAGAGCATAACGCCGAGCAGGGGCTGGCTGTATGTCGTGGTGAGGCTAATCACGCCAGTGAATAGCTGGTCAAAATTGTTAAGTATTAGCACGCTAAGGCCAAAGATGATACTGGCGACAAGGCAGGTAGCGCGGTAGCGGCTAATTTTAAATTTTTCGAGTACAAAGGTAACAGGTACTTCGAGCATAGATATTGATGAGGTTAGCGCGGCAATCGTCAGTAGTAGAAAGAAAATCAGGCCAATAATGGCACCGACTAGGCCGAGTGAATTAAACAGGCTGGGCAGGGTTTGCAGGATTAAATCGGGCCCGGCGATGAGTGTGTTATCGCTATTGTAAATTTCAATGCCCTGGTGCTTGGCGACGAACAGGACGGGAATAATCAGCAAGCCGGCGAGAAAGGCAATGCCGGTATCAATGAGCGCAACGTAGGCTCCGGTGAGTGGTAGGTTGTCACCTTTACTCACGTAGGAGCCATAAATCAGCATGGTGCCAACGCCGAGGGAGAGCGAGAAAAAAGCCTGGCCCATGGCGCCAGTCAGCAAACCCGGGTCGGTAATAAGATTGAAATTGGGTATCAGATAAAGACGCAGGCCTTCCATCGCGCCGGGCAGGGTAAGAACAGTACCAACCAGGCCGAGCATCAGTAAGACCAGGGCCGGCATGAGTCGGGTTGACCAACGCTCAATACCGTCTTTAACACCACGGGCAACAATACCTGCGGTGAGCAGTGAAAACAGACCACAGAAAAGACTATCGCGCAGTAAGTTTGACTGGCTAAGCCAACGTGCTGTCGACCTTTGACCGCTGATGTCTGCCAGTGCGGCGGGCACCTGGGCCATTAACCAGCTGGCGACGATGGCGTAAAAGCTGAGAATTAGACTAGCGATCACGACCCCGTACAGGCCAGTTGCGCGGCCGATAATTTTCAGCACGGGTTTTGTTGTCAGTTGGGGCAGGGCGCCGACCATGTTGTGTCGGGTGTGGCGACCGATGATCAGTTCAGCCATTAAGGCTGGATAGGCGAGCAAGAAGGCGAGAACGAGGTAAGCCAGCACAAAAGCGCCGCCACCATGGCTGGCTGTTTGAGTGGGAAAGCCCCAGATATTACCCAGCCCCACAGCTGAGCCGGTTGCGGCGGTGATAAAACCGAAACGTGAGGAAAACTGCCCGCGCTCGTTTGCTGCGTTTGTTAGCGCCATGACGGTAGGCTCAAATAGGTTTCTGGAGGCTACTTATTTAAAAACGGGCTTGCGCTTTTCTCGAAAGGCAGTGACACCCTCTTTGGTGTCGTCATCGAGAAACAGAAAGGGCATAACATCTTTGGCGTAGGTCAGTTCGTCGCCGCCGAGCTCGCGGTTGTAAATCGATTTGGCGTAGCGGATCGCCATTTGCGGCTTGCTGGCCAGTTCATCGGCCAGGGCAAAGGCTGCTGTTAACAGCTGCTCGTGTGGTACAACTTTTAGGACTAGCTCTAAGTCTTTTGCTTCTTCGGCGCTGAGCTTGACGCCGGTCATGCTCAGGTATTTG
>JBFHDT010000285.1:0-3555 GCA_041584575.1 Porticoccaceae bacterium | reverse complement strand
GGTAAGGGGTGCAGTACAGGCGATGATTGATCCAATCGCCATTGACCAATCACAAGTCGTGTGAGAACCAGTAAAATTGCTAGGTAGACTTACGCGGCAATTTTTACTGATATCAGACAATATTACTTAAAATCAGTTGGGGGTTTTGATGGATTCATTGCAAATATGGGCCTGGATGTTTTTGTTTCTTTATGTCGGCGCGATGATAGGTTTTGGCTATCTCGGCATGCGTCAGGTTCAAAGTAGCGACGATTTTTCAACGGCTCGTGGCGGTTATGGCATGTGGTTTTTAGCCTTTGCAATGACGGCGACAACCGCATCTGGGGCGACCTTTTTGGGTATCCCTGGTCTGGGTTATAAATTTGGCCTGCCAGCCCTCGGCTATGCACTGGTTTACCCCTTTGCCGTTTACCTTGGTGTCTGGTTGTGCTTCAGACAGGTGCAAAAAGCGGGTAATGCCTTCGGCAACCGCTCTATCCCTGAGTTTATCGGCGATCGCTATCAGTCAGATGTCTTGCGTATTATTGTTGCTTTATTTTCCATCGTTCTCTTGTTCTACCTTGCTGCACAATTATTGGCCGGGCTGGTGATGTTTGAGCAAGTACTTGGTCTGGATGCTTTTTGGGCGTTGACCGTAACCATTGTCGTTTTGCTGGTTTACGTGGTGTTGGGCGGTGCCCATGCCGATATTCTCACCGACGGTGTGCAGGGCGCGATGATGCTGGCAGTGGCTATTGCTATTGTCGTGATGTTTGTTAAGGGTGTCGGTGTGGAAGGTGGTTTAGACGAAGTGCTGTCTCGCCTGCAGAACCTGGATCCTCAAATGGTTGGTGTCTTTTATGAAGGCTCGAGTATTCTCGACTCTCATTGGGACTTTATCGCGATTTTTCTCGCCCATCTTTCCCTGGGTATGTTGCCCCATATCGGCAATAAAGTGTGGGCTTTGAAAGAGGGGGTTGGGCGCACGCGCTTCCTTCTACTCTGTCTGGTGTTTGGCGTGGTGCTGGCAGCCATGATTTTTGGTGGTGTGCTGGCCCGCGCAGTATTGGGTGACGAGCTTTTGACCAGCCCTGGTGGGCCGAATCAGGCTATCCCGGCGTTGTTTATCGCGCTGTTTCCCCAATGGTTGGCAGCATTGCTCGGTGTTGCCATTCTCTCGGCTATCATGTCGACGGCTGACGGACTGGTGATTTCCACTTCGCAAGTTTTCGCCAACGATATTTACCGGCGTTCATTGTCAAAGATCCTCTACCCTAAGGCCAGCGAAGAAGTGGTTGACCATCACGTACTTATCATAAGTCGCTGGGGCATTGTTGGCGTCTTACTCGGTGCTGGAGTTTTGGCCTGGTATTCGATCGGGCAAAATATTGCCTTAATGGTTTGGGCGGGGCTGGGTGGCATGATGGCTGCGTTAGCGGGGCCTTTAATTCTTGGCGTGTTTTGGCGCGGTGTGACCAAACAAGGTGCGATCTGGGGCTTTTTGATAGGTGCTGTTTCGTTTACGGTGTTGCGTAATAGCTGGCTACCTATAGGCGATGCTGAGGGAAATATGGTGCAGCAAGGCCTATTTTGGATCAATAGTCAGGCCAATAATCCGTTTGCCTGTACCACTATGGGCGAGGGGCTCTCTGTCCTGACCACTGTTGTGGTATCTCTCTTGAGCTCACCTTTACCCAAAGAGCACCTCGATAAAGTTTTCGGAAATAGTGCTGGCTAAGTGTGAGCACGTGGTCAAATGGCGGGTACCCTGCTAACGGTTAGCTTTTGATGAAACGCGATATGCCGGTTGTCCCAATGCCCAAGACTGCTGTATATCTTTAACGCTACTTTTTTAGTGCTACTTCGTCACCGTCCATCGAGGTTCCGGTACATAGGCGTTAACCATCGCTCCACCGAGAACAAGAAAAGCCATGGAACTAATGAAGACGGCTTCATAGCCTAACCATGCGGCTAAAACACCGCCTAATAACGGTCCCAGGGTGCCAGCCACTTCCGAGCTGGAATTAGCAATGGCGATGCGCAGGGGCACGTCGTCTCGATGGCCAAACTCCAGGGTTAAGTTGATCGCGGTACTTTGAAACCCCTGGGTCGCGGCGCCAATACCTATGAACACGACAACATGAAGTAACAGCCCCTGACTCACTAACAGTAATAAGGTTGAGGCTATCCACAGCGCGATGGAGGTGAGAAAGGCCAGGCGGAAGCCACGGCGGTCGGCAATAAAGCCCCAGACCAGGTTTGAAAGGGTGCCGGCTAGTGTAAAGGCGACCGTTAATGTACCCAGTACAGCACCCGTCAAGCCCAGGTTTTGCCCGGCGTAAAGAATATAAAAAGGCATCGCCATGCGTCCCATGGTAGCCAGAGAGCGGGCCAGAAAATAATGGCTGAAAGCAGGGTCGTCCCGCAGCAAGGCGGGGATGTGTGAGAGACGTTCTTTAAGGCTGACATTGGCGGCAACGGTGGGTGGCTCGGGCTCGTCGACAAATAGCAACATCGCCAAACCGATACTGGTGAGAACGAAGGCCAACAAAAAGGTCATCGAATAACCAAAGGCTTGCGGGTTATCGCCAATCAAATAATGACCGCCAATATAGGCGACTCCTGCAGCGCTAATGCCGGCGAGAAAGTATCTCAGACCAGTCAGCCGTCCGCGGTGGCTAACCGGTATGACTTTGCTCATCAGTACATTAAAAATCACACCTTGCATACCTTGAAAAAGGCCCAGTAAGGCCAGGAAAAAACAGATAGCCAACAAGGCTGAAGAAGGTGGAAGTAAGAGTCCCGCTAGCGCTATACACAGCACCATTGCCCGCATACCGCCGCCGATAAGAAAGCCCATGGGTAAAACGCGCGTTCTGTGTTCAATTAAATTGGCGCCCAACAGGGGAGTGATCGCCATACCGAGGGACTGCATGGCCAGGGCAATGCCGACGGCCACGGTGGAGCCATTGGCAAGCAGTAAGATATAAGCGGGCAGAAAAGTGGGTGCGGTCAGTAGCCGAAAACCCGTTTGTCCCAACAGGCCATGGGCGAGGTGGGCCACAAAATTTCGCTTGAGCTTCCGTCGCACCTGAAGCTGGTAATACCGTTCAGCTCGGTGGCTGGGCTGCTTTTTTGTCACGGTGAGAGAGGGCCTGCTTTTGCGGGTGTGGCTGCTAATAATTATCTTCAACGCGTCTGTCGACAACAGGGCTTATTGCGTATCGTGCTTAGTCATCGCGCTAATTTATTTACACATTCCATCCTATGGTAAGCGCTTTAATCACCCAGTCACAACTGCTTTCAATCTTCTCCTATGTTGTTATAGCCGTATAATAAATAATCAAATGACCAAACTAATGAGTCAGTCTGATGTTCTCGACGGCAATTGGTTATTTTCTCTTTCAGCGCGAACGCACGGGAAAAGGTCAGTATCTCGATATTTCCTTGCTCGATACCTACTTCCATCATGAGGTCAAGGTCAAGGTCAAGGTCAAGGTCAAGGTCAAGGTCAAGGTCAAGGTCAAGGTCAAGGTCAAGGTCAAGGGCTACAGTGCCAGCAAGGATAAGTCCCTG
>JBFHDT010000284.1:0-3559 GCA_041584575.1 Porticoccaceae bacterium | reverse complement strand
CCCCGCCTGCACTGGCTGCCACTCCCCCGCAGGTAACGGCAACAGCCCAGCTGGCTATCCAGCCCTGGGCGGACAATCAGCCGAATATATCGCCAGCCAACTGCGTGCTTTTCGCACAGCTGCCCACGACGCTGAAGACCCTGCTGGGCGTAGCAATGACGAAGGCAGCGTGATGCGCGGCGTTTCTGCCCACATGAGCGAGCAAGAAATCGTCGCCGTGGCCAACTACATCGCAGGCCTTCACCAGTAAGACGTTATCTGTGACCAATAAAAAAGGCGACCTCGGTCGCCTTTTTTATTGGCTATGCCGCACTTATAAAATAAGTGACCGTACACACACGGTGTCATTCCACTGCTTGCACCCTGCTCGAGAACCTGAATAATAGACAATGTTTATCATTCAACACTAACCACAACACTGAGAATTATCACTATGACTTATCGACTCAAACACTTGGTGATGCTCTGCCTACTGCCCCTGATCATCAATGTTGGGACAGCGACTGCCCAGGGCAAACAGTACAAGGCCGGCACCCATTACGAAGTTCTCGAGACTCCAGTTCGCACTAGTGATCCCAAGCGTATCGAAGTAGCAGAAGTGTTCTGGTATGGCTGCAGTCACTGCTTTACCTTTGAACCCATGGTTAGCACCTGGGCTAGCCAACTGCCCGAAGACGTTAACTTTGTGCACAGCCCTGCCATTTGGCACAAAAATATGGAGTTGCACGCTCGCGCTTACTACACCGCCAAGGCACTCAAAGTGTTAGACCCGGTACACCAGGCAATCTTCAAAGCAATGAATCTGAAGAATAACAAGCTCGCCAGCAAAGAGGCTATCGGCAAAATATTTGAAGCCCAGGGCGTCAATCTCGATAAGTTTAATAAAACTTTTGACTCTTTTGGAGTCGTCAGCGCCACCAAACAAGCAAACGCTCGCCAACGCAGCTACGGCATAAAGGGCACACCGGAGGTGGTTGTTAACGGGAAGTACCGGCTAAGTGCCAAAATGGCCGGTAGCCAGCAAGGGATGTTAAAAGTAGCAGATTACTTAGTCGCCCTTGAGCGCGATGCGATGACCAGTAAGTAGACTTACTGGCAAATTTAGAACTGTTTAAAATCTAACGGATCGTAGCTAAGCAGATTTTGATCAAGTGTGGGAGATGCCCTGCATCGTACCACGAGGGAAAACTCTGCTTCAGTGGGTTGTTAAGACAGAGGCGCGCTACGCGCGTATGCTTAACAGCCCCATTAGGCGATAGGCTTATTTAGGCGGGTGACTTAGTTTTTCCAGCAGGCTGCCGGGGCTTTAACGCCACGAGGATTCGCTGCAGAAACGGTTAATGTAGGGGCAGTACATCCGGTATCGGCCGCCTGAGTTGTCCCTGCAACAGCGGTGGCGGTCAAAGTATAAGCCGTAGCGGTATTGCCCGACACAGCCAGCGTATAATAACCATCTGAAGAGGCCGCACTGCCACCTATTTGTGCCAAAGTCCCGAAAGTCGTGTTATTCGCCCGATACTTTTCCTGCAAATTCTGCAGGGTTAACAGGGCATCCATCGCATCAGCACGGCGAGCAGCGCGAATTGAATCGAGGTAACTCGGGTAAGCCACAGCGGCCAAAATGGCTACAATGGCTACAACCATCATTAACTCTATAAGCGTAAAACCGGACGATTTTTTCGGGCGGGCACTACAAGCCTGGTCAGTCCTTTGAGAAGCGATCATTTTTTCACACTCATAATTTTTTAATCCAATCTTTGCCCGCACCTATTAAAGTTGAGCAACTACCACCTTTACAATGCACTCTAAACACCCTGCGCAACACTACTATGTCTGGTTACAAGCACCGTTATTGGTCAAAACCACTACAGCTAATGACAGAGAAGTCGTGTCTTGATCTATGGCTATATCCAGGGTAGGTCCGGGGCTACAAACAGCGTCATTACCAGCGGGATCGTAGCTAAGCGTGCCCGTCCAGGTTTCATCATCAGGCACCCCAGTTATGATACATCGGTATAAAAAGCCGCCCGCACCACCTTCTACAATCTGGTATTCCGTAGTTGGATTGCCATCCTCATCTAACACAGGGTCTCCATCACCATCCACTATAGGTACTAAGTTTACTATGTCACAACTAGCGCTCTCATCGGGCCCACCACTAATGCCCACACTCTCTAGACCCTCATCAGTAAATGCTATATCGCCGAAAAATTTGATGTCATAGGAGACCACCACAGTAGTCTCATCCCCAGTCTCTTCATCTGTCTCCGTAATCGTAACCTCTGTGATTATCACCTTATCGCCATCACCACCGCCACCAGGGGTAATAGGGTTGCCGTCACCATCTTCATAATAGTCTATAGCTGGTTTACCTCCGTGCTTCAAAGACAATGCAATACCCGCTGCGTCATCTTGAGGATTATTACCCCAGATAATAGAAGACAGCATTACCGACTGGGTACCTTTACCGTCCACTACCACGCCATCTCTACCGACCCATGAGACGGTCACATCAACCTTTCGCGGGTTATCGCCAAAGGCTTCATCCCTATCCCAATCGAGATCAAACGCCGCCGCGTAGTCAACAGCACCGTAATCACCAAGCCCACTGCCATCGACAACTATGGCCTCAAATTCATCCAGCGTTTGAAAATTGCGCAGGTCTTCAATTTTTTGTTGGGCTAGTGCTGTTGCCTGAGCCCGAACCTTAGACTCTGCGGTGGTCGTCAATGTGATCGAATGAAAGCGAAAGGCCGCCAGTAATCCACCGGCCAAAACCACAAAGGCAATGAGTGCTTCAAGCAGGGTAAAGCCCCTTTCATGCCCCATGCCTTGTCTTACGAAACGCTTTGTTGATTTATTCATCATTGCCTTCCTCTTAAAAATCCCGCCATGAACCCGGTAACGGCGTAATGTATGACACGGTTATTGGGTCACCAGGACCACCACCAAAAGCAGTTTGTGTAATTTCAATATTTGAATTAAATTTCTTAAGGTCACCTTCGAAGGCCATTGTGCCGAAGACTTTTGCGTTGCCCGTACCCGGGTTTGCGCAACCCCCTGGGGGCGTATCGTAATACACTAAACCAAAGATAATAGCACCACCGTTGATCGAGGGGCATTCACTGGTGTCATCGAAATACAGAATCACAGGGTTATTAATGTCACCAAGGTTCGCAGACCAAGGACTTGTATCAGTAATGAAATAGACATCAGCCGATTTTTGCGCCATATCTTCAATAGCTTGGTCGTTGTCGACGGCACCAAACATGGCTTCAAAGAGGCTATCCGATTCTATTTCCTCTGCTATAGCGTTAGAGTTAGAAAAGGAAAAGTGGCCGGGGTCAATACAGTTCGGATCGCCAGAATCGCTAGTGATAGTGGCAATAGCAATATCATAAGCTTGAATATCAGGAGTACCAGTAACCGCACCCGGATCAATGCAATCTTCAACAATCAAAGCCGGGCCTTCAAATGCAGAAGGTGTACCTAGCTTAGTGCGTGCGACTCTAGTACTAAGCGTTTTAGTAACGTGAGTCTCTGCTTGCCCGGCAACGGT
>JBFHDT010000283.1:0-3571 GCA_041584575.1 Porticoccaceae bacterium | reverse complement strand
TGATTTTCTCCGGCGCGGGCCAGCGGGCTAATAGTGCTTTAAAAGCCTCACGACCGGCACGCTTCATCAGTACAATACCCGCAATACCTTCGTCCTCGATGGCCCGACGATCGAGTTCGCGCACCGCATTAGCGGTATAGAGCCGAGTGGATATTTTTATCATTCGCTTTTCCTTGAGATCTGGCAGAATTATACGACGAGTCCTTCTCACGAGAGATGATTTTGTCTCCAGGCAGGGCAAAAAAGCGCGCAGAGAGGGAGTTTACAAATTGTAAATGACCGATTGAGCACATTTTTAACGCAGCATGGGGGCAAAATGGCTCTCGTGCAAAGGTCTCGCGATAACCGGAGTACGCTGCGACAATGTCAGTCAAGCAATACACACCCGCCACGCCCCCTGCGACAGAAAAAGATCTGCGCGAAGATATCCGGCGCTGGGGCCGCGAACTGGGTTTTCAGCAAGTAGGCTTTACCCACATCGACCTTGAACAAGCCGGTGAACGGTTGCAGCAATGGCTAGCACAGGGCTTTAATGGCTCAATGCAATGGCTGGCCGAACACGGCGACAAGCGCTGGCGGCCGGAGCAACTATTGCCCGGCACGGTATCTATCATCAGCGTTAGGATGGACTACCTATCATCTGATACCGATATGATCGCCCGCCTCAAAGATGGAGAAAGCGCCTATGTTTCACGCTATGCCCTGGGCCGAGATTATCACAAGCTGATACGCAAGCGTCTGGCAACTCTCGCCAAAAAGATCGAGCAACACAGCCAGCAACCCATCATTCAACGGCCCTTTGTCGACAGCGCTCCGGTGATGGAAAAGCCCATTGCCGAACAGGCCGGGCTCGGCTGGATTGGAAAACACACCCTGGTGCTCAATCGAGAGGCCGGCTCCTGGTTTTTTCTCGGTGAACTTTACACCAGCCTCGAACTACCTGCCGATACGCCCTCCACTGAAAAGCAGTGCGGCAATTGCCGCGCGTGCCTAAAAATCTGTCCCACTCAGGCCTTCCCCAAACCCTATGTGCTCGATGCCCGGCGCTGTGTTTCCTATCTAACCATTGAAAACAAAGGCCCCATTCCCCCGGAATTTCGCCAAGCTATTGGCAATCGCGTGTTCGGCTGTGATGATTGCCAGATTATCTGCCCCTGGAATCGCTTTGCCAAAGCCACTGGCGAAGACGACTTCCGCCCCCGCCACAGCCTCGACAATAGCAAGCTCACCACCTTGTTTCAGTGGACGGAACAGGAATTCTTAGAGCGCACCGCTGGCTCGACCATTCGCCGCATTGGTTACGAAAGATGGCAGCGCAACCTTGCCATTGGTCTAGGTAACGCGCCAAGCACGCCTGAAATTATTACGGTTCTCGAACAGACCCTGCCCCAGGCTTCGCCTCTGGTCAGAGAACATATTGAATGGGCATTGGAGCAGCACGATAAGCGCGTACCGAATGGACTCTAGCTATTGATATAAATTAAGCCCCGCTGTAGAATGCCCGACCTCGAAATCAGACTCAACTTATTACGGAGCACGCCAGGTGGCAAATTCACCCCAAGCACGCAAACGCGCCAAACAAAATGAAAACCGACGTCAGCACAACGCTAGCTTGCGCTCTATGGCTCGCACCTATTTGAAGAAAGTGATTGCCGCGATTGAATCCGGTGATGTCGAAGCAGCCAAGGCAGCCTACGCCACTGCGGTACCGGTTATCGACCGCATTGCCGACAAAGGCGGCGTTATGCATAAGAACAAAGCGGCTCGTCATAAAAGTCGACTGAACACCAAAATCAAAGCGATGTCTGCTTAAAGCCAATTTACGGTTTCTCTGGCTCTATAAGATAAACCGTAAACCCCGCTTTAAACACTTTTACTATTGAGATAAAAACAGTAAAGGTAGTAGTGGCGTCGCCTTAAAGCTGAAACACCCATTCACCTAGCAGTGAATGTTTAAAGTGTTCAATAAACCCCGCCTTTAGAAGCGGGGTTTATTTTTTCTGAAAACAATTAATTTCGAGTAACTAATCTCAACTGCTCTGGCCACTCCTTACAAAAGCATATAGCAAAAAAAACCGCGTCGAAGAACGCGGTTTTTTTAAACTGTCTCACCTGGCTTAAAGCCTGGCTTTACAGTCTCCTTGCTGTTCAATCACTGCAAACGCTATTAACCTTTCTTTGCAGAAGGGAAAACCGCAGGGCGCTTTTCCTTCACCGCAGCAATACCTTCAGCGGCATCTTCACCGAGGAAGCAGAGCATTTCCATACGTAGTGAGTTATCAAAGATGGGGGCAGCCATTTGCATCCAGCCGTTTAATGTAGATTTAGTACCGCGAATGGCCTGCTGGCTACCGGCAGCCAGTTTGTCGGCAATTTCCATCGCTTTAGGCAGCACTTCTTCGAGGGGCAGACACAGGCTGACCATGCCCATGCGCTCGGCTTCAACACCATTGATAAACTCAGCTGTCATCAGGTAGTACTTAGCCTTTGACATGCCACAGAGTAGAGGCCAGATAATTGCCGCGTGATCACCGGCACCAACACCCAACTTAACATGACCATCAGTAAATTTAGCGGTTTCGGACATCACGCTAATATCAGCCATCAGAGCAACAGCCAGACCTGCACCAACGGCAACGCCATTAATGGCAGAAATAACAGGCTTTTCCAACGCCAGTAAACGGTAGACGATATCGGCAGCTTCTTTCTGAATTCTTTGTACGCCTGCTGCATCACCCACCTGACCTTCAACCCAATTCAGATCGCCGCCAGCGGAGAACGCCTTACCGGCACCCGTGACAACGACGACATTGGTGTCATCATCGGCCGCAACGGTGTCCCATACCTGAGTCAACTCCCAGTGCAAACGCGCATTGGTGGCGTTCATTACTTCAGGACGATTGATAGTAATGGTCAATACGCCGTTAGGCTTAAGATCAAACAGCAGGTGTTGGTAATCTGAATATTCCATGGTATTTCCTCTATTGTTACGTGTTGTTTATAAGCAGATCACTAAAAAGCAAGCCACTTAGCTTTTAATACGGTTATATTGCCGGTGGGTTAGCGCACAAGATCGGGATCGAGGGTCATACCCTCATCGAGTTGAACGCCGAGAGTGTTTAAGGCCATCGATACCAGATTGTACTGCCCGGCGGTAAAAACAATGTCCATAATTTGCTGGGTGTTGTAGTACTTACACAGGCCTTGCCAGGTCTGATTACTGATAAAGGCGTCACCATGGAGCTCGTCGGTAGCTTTAATCAATAGGGCTTCGTTTTCTTGCCAATGGGCAGCCTCGGCCCCCTGCTTGATGAACTCCATTTCCTCATCGCTCATGCCGCATTCTTTAGCAATAACGACATGCTGGCCCCACTCATAGCCCGATTTACAGAGCCAACCGATACGCAGGATGACGATTTCTCGGTCACGTAGCGTAATTTCTGATTTACCCATAATGTGGTTGGCAAAAACCATCCAGCGCTTGGCCAGTCCTGCATGATTGGCGAGGGTCTTAAAAATATTCAGCACCCGGCCACCCATTTGGGCTTTACCCAGGGCTTCTTTCTGGGCG
>JBFHDT010000282.1:0-3574 GCA_041584575.1 Porticoccaceae bacterium | reverse complement strand
TGGCTAATGTACTGTATGGTACATAATATCGAGAAGATACAACGATACGGCAAGATGGCCTGATAGTGGGTCGAATACGCGAATACAAGGTGATATACGCCTTTTTAAAATACAGAGCTGTTATTGATACCCTCAAAATCGTTCCCGGCCTGGCGGCCGTCCACCGGACGCCCTTTCCGTTGCACTCCAAGGGCGCCGCTTAATATTGGCGTTAGGTGCCAACAAGGAGTATACCTACAATGAAGTTAAATAAATTGCTATTAATCCCTATAATAACCACGGCACTCATAGCTTGTGACAATCCAGCTAAAGCGAAACCTACATCTGAAATGTTTGCTGCTAATTTTGCTTTTACAGCATGTGTGCGACACGCAGGTGAAGGTGACAAATTAACGAAGCTTTTTAATAATCGTGGTATTAAACAGTTGCCAGCTAATCTAGCCGATAATTTCTTAAAAGGTAGGAGTGGAAAAGCATGGTCATTTACTTCACCGGATGGACAATTCGCAATAACTTATAAAAACGATGGTGTTTGTACGGTATTTATAAAACAAACAGATGCAGGTTTGTTTATTGCGGAAACTAACAAGGTGATGAGACGTATTTCTCAAAAGGTTGGTTGGTCTTTCTCACCTGAAAACATTCCAAATTTTTCGGGTAAAAACGCTTTAGAGTCTTTTACTGTTGTGGGTAAATCCAAAGACAATAAAAATGTAAATATTATACTAAGTGCAACAAATGCAAAATCAGGCAGTTATCAAGTAGCACTAAGCACAAATGTAATTTAAAGGCACCTAATAAGCGACTGTGATTAAAAACAACCCATTTTCCTGCAACTAATTATTTATTTGCCACTCCTGATTATTGCGAACCACCGTGTTTAAGATCGTCATCATTCTCCGCATCCACGCGGTGATGGCCACCTTTTTGTGCTTACCTTGCGCGACTAACCTTTGGTAGAAGCTTTTCATCACAGGGTTATGCTGTATGGCAGAGAGCATGGCCATATATAACACTGTTCGTATGGGTGCTCTGCCGCCTTTCAGCAGCATGGGTTCAGGTCTTGCAACCCTGCGTAATGAAGCTACTTTCTCTCCCATAGGTTGCAGGTAGTGGAGGGTGCCTATTCCAGGCTCATAGAGATACGCCTGGCGTCTTCTGTTTCGTTTTGGGCATTTAATGGGTGGTGTTTTGCCAATTGAAAGGTAATAAAAAAGGCTGCAATTGCAGCCTTTTTTATTACCGTGTTACTCAGCTTTAAATAAGTACTTAGTAAACGATGATACCGCGAATGTTTTTACCAGCAACTAAATCGTCGAAGCCTTCTTTGACTTCATCGATAGAGTAGGTGCGAGAGCACATGCGGTCGAGGTCAAGCTGTCCAGTTTCATAGAAACCGAGTAGCTTGGCAAAGTCGATTTTGGCGTTGGTGCTGCCATAGAGGCAACCGCACACTTTCTTGTCAGACAGTGGCATCTCCAGTGCGCTGAACTTGTATTCTTGCTCAGGGCTGCCAGCGCCGACCATGCAGGTGGTGCCGCCGCGACGGGTTGATGCGTAGGCCTGTGCAGCAACAGCGGGGAAACCGATGACTTCAAAAGCATAGTCAACACCAATGCCGTTGGTGATTTCCATGATTTGTGCAACTGGGTCGGTGCTGGCGTTGACTGTGTGGGTCGCGCCGAATTCACGGGCTGCAGCCAGTTTTTCGTCGCTCAGGTCAACGGCGATGAGTGGGTTAGCGCCTGCAATTTTGGCACCCTGCAAAGCAGAGAGGCCAACACCGCCACAGCCAAAGACTGCAACACTGCTACCGGGCTTGACTTTGGCCGTGTTAAGGGCAGCACCGGCACCTGTCATAACACCACAGCCAACCAGGGCTGCTGCTTTCAGGTCATATTTCTTGTCAATGGGAACCACGCACATAGACGGGCAAACCACTTGCTCGGCCATATTGCCGAGTGCTGCGAAGGCACCGATATATTCGCCATTGAGTTTTACACGGCTTGTGCCGTCGGGCTGCATGCCGCTGAAAAGGTCAGTGGCCGTGCATAACCAGGGCTCCTGGTGGAGGCAGAAGTAGCACTCACCACACATGGGGATAAAAGAAGTAATGACGTGATCACCGACTTTTACATTGGTTACGTTTTCACCGATTTCTTCGACAACACCTGCGCCTTCGTGACCGAGGACAACGGGCGTAGGCAGAGGCAGCTTGCCATTAATAATGGACATGTCTGACTGACAGAGTCCGGTGGCCGCCATTTTTATTCTGACCTCATTGGCCTTCGGTGGGTCTAGCTCGATTTCTTGAACTGAATATTCATTAAGTGCAGTAAGCACTACAGCTTTGGCTTTCATTGTCGAAACCTCTAAAGATTATTGTCATCGCAGTGATGAGCGACTTAAGTTCTGTGTCAACCTGTTGGTATAATCGCCAATAGGTTGTTAACTTGTCTCGGTTGACTCATTTACAGCCGAGTAAAGCAGGGCAGAATTTATCATACAAAAAGTTATGTATATAGTCCCGGTGCTTCTTATGTGCCCTTTTTATTGTTTATATCATTTAAAGGCATGAACCAGTCTGAACACTGTAGCTGGATAAGAAAAGTTGAGGCTGAGATAGGTTGCTAGTCAGTAGCTCGATTACAAAAATAAGCGTTACCGTCGACCTGCTTTAATAGCTTGGAGTGGTTAATAAGTGCATCGATTTACAGTTACGCATAAAAATAAGTGTTATTTACTGCTGTTGTTTTTTTACAACCTATAATTTTCATTCAACTTTCTGTAATATGTGCAGCGCAAAATTCGTAGTCTGATAAGTACCTGTCGGCCTTTAGTTGGCGTGTAGTTATCCAATCAATAACTTTGGGGGAAGCATGACCACATCAAAAACGAAGATTATTTACACCAAAACAGACGAAGCACCAGCACTGGCAACGTATTCCTTGCTCCCCATCGTCAATACCTTTACCGCAGCTGCAGATGTTGAAGTTGAAACCAGCGATATCTCTCTGGCGGGGCGTATTCTAGCGGCCTTCCCTGAAAAGCTCAGTGCCGAGCAGCGAGTGCCCGATGCACTAAAGGCACTGGGGGAGTTAACGCAGGACCCCAACGCGAATATCATCAAGTTGCCTAATATCAGTGCTTCTATTCCTCAGTTACAGGCTGCCATCGCCGAGCTGCAAGGTAAGGGTTACGATATTCCCAGCTATCCCGAAAGCCCCGAAAATGATGAAGAGGCTGCTATTCAGGCAAGCTATGCGGGTGTGCTGGGCAGTGCGGTGAATCCGGTTTTGCGTGAAGGTAATTCTGACCGCCGCGCCCCGGCTGCGGTTAAAGAGTTTGCGCGCAACAACCCGCACCGCATGGGCAAATGGAGCCAGGCTTCGCGAACCCATGTGGCGCACATGCGCAGTGGTGATTTTTACCATAGCGATATTTCCTGCACGATGGATAAAGCTACGACCCTGAAAATAGAGCTGCACACCATAGATGGCGAGGTCAAGGTATTAAAAGAAGTGCCTGTGCAGGATGCTGAGGTGGTCAGTGCTCAGTTTATGAGTACCAAGGC
>JBFHDT010000281.1:0-3622 GCA_041584575.1 Porticoccaceae bacterium | reverse complement strand
GTGACCAGCAGTCGGCCGATGACAGCTCTGCTACCGCTAATCATTCGGCCCCCACTGACGCTTCGCGCCGCTGGATTTACAGCACAATACTGACTGTCCTGGCTTGCGTGTTAGCGCTATTTCTCGCCATCGCTTTTCAAGACGAAGCGACACAAGAGCTTATCGAAAATCAGTCACCGAGTACCACAGAACACCGGCCGACGGAGGATACGCCGACAGTAGATGAGACACCTTTCCAGACAGCCCAGCTCGCTGCGGCCCGCCGCAGCGCGCAAGATATTCTCGCTCGGGTTCTGCAGAAGCAACAGACACTGGAAAGCCTGAATGTTCAGCAGTGGGCCGCGACGCAATACCAGCAAGCACTGGACACTGCAAACGAGGGTGACCAGCTTTACCGCCAGCGCGACTTCAAGGCGGCCCTTACTCATTATGAAACCGCCGAAAACCTGCTCGACACACTCGAAGCCGGACGCGAGCCACACATTAGCGAACTCCTCCACCAGGGTATGACGGCACTCAATCGAGGGTGGGGCGAAGCTGCTCAGCAAGCCTTCGAAAAAATACTATTGATTGAGGAAAACCATACTCAAGCGCGACAGGGTCTGGAACGCATTGGCTCTCTGCCAGAGGTTTTCGCGGCCACCCAACGTGGCGAAGCCCTGCTACTGAAAGGTGACTATGCGGGTGCACTAGCTGAATACACTCAGGCATTGCATCTCGACCCGCTATTTGAAGCTGCCATTTCAGGCCGCAAAGAAGCACAACGTTTAGAAGATGATGCGCAGTTTCAGCGCGCCCTTAATCAGGGTTTCCAATCGTTGCACAGTGGTCATCTCGACACAGCTCGCAAACAATTTTCCCAGGCCCTGGCCCTCAAGCCCCAGTCAGCAGTTGCACAGAGCGGGCGAGCACAAGTCGATAATGAAATTGCTCAACGCAGCATCACCCGTTTGCTCAACAGCGCCCAAGACCATGAAAGTCAAGAGCAGTGGCAAATGGCCCTGGAGGCCTATGACAGCATTCTCAGCCGTGATCCCGCTGTTACAGCCGCCACTATTGGTAAAATTCGCAGCGCTGCTCGGCAGCAACTCGACAGCACTCTTGAACAGTTTATTGCTCAGCCACTACGCCTGGCGAGCCCTGCGGTCTTTCGTGAAGCTCAGAAAAGCCTTCGCGATGCCGAGCAAATTGCTCGGGCCGGGCCACGGCTCAAACAGCAAATCAAAATCTTAAGTCAAGTACTGGTCAATGCACAGCAACCACAAACCGTAGTATTACACTCTGACAATCTCACCCGTGTCAGACTCTTTAAGGTGGGAGAGTTTGCCCCCTTTAACGAAAAAACCTTGCAATTAAAGCCGGGCAATTATATCGCTGAGGGGATACGCCCCGGTTACCGCGATGTACGGGTAGAATTTACGATTCTGCCTACGCAACGGGGGGCGAGTGCCGCTCCGATCGTTGTGCAATGTCAGGAAGCCATTTAGTGGGTAATTCGTAGTATGAGCAATAAAAAATAATGGTAGAAGACAAGACGAGCGACTCAGCTAACAACCCCGTTATTAGCCCCATCGACTTTACGCCTGTCGGTGGTCCTGAAAACAATCGACGCTCTGCATTTCGCGCTGGGCCAACTATTATCGTTGTTGCGCTATGTATTACCCTTGGCCTGCTCTGGTTTCTACTGACTGCACGCTCGGTGGCATTAAAACCCTCGCCGGCAACGGCCACTATTGATGTCTCTGGCGGCTTGTATTTCTCTATTGGCGGACGCTATTTAATGCGCCCTGGCACCTTTCAACTGCAACTCAGCGCCCCTGGTCACTTTGATTTACAGCAGGAATTACAGGTCAGCGATGCGGCTCAACAACATTACGCGCTGGCATTAGAAAAAATGCCCGGTCATCTCAGTATTAAAGCCCACCCCAAAACCGTACAAGTCAGCCTGAAAAATGATACTCAGGAAAGCTGGCAAGGTGAGACCCCCACTACCCTGCAAAACATTCCCAGCGGTCGCTATACCCTGCAGGCAGAGGCCGAACGCTACCTGCCCCATAGCGAGGCTATCGATATTAAGGGCTTGGACATTACCCAGCACGTCGCAATCGATTTACAACCTGCCTGGGGCCAGATGGAAATTATCTCTGAACCCACCGGGGCAGATATTCTACTCGAGGGTAAAAGCCAGGGTCGTACACCTTCCACCATTGATATTCTTGAAAGTGGCGAAACGGTAACGCTCCGACTCGCCGGCTATAAGCCGTGGCAACAAACACTGAGCGTACCCGCCGGTGAACAACGCACATTGCCCTTGATTAAACTGCAGCCTGCAGATGGGACTTTAGCGCTGAGTTCTCAACCCCCGGGGGCAGGTATTACCCACAATGGCCACTATGTGGGCACGACACCGCAGCAAATACAACTAGCACCCACTGGCCCGCAGCAACTGCAGCTTTACCTGGACGGCTACTACCCCGCCAGCCATTCGCTGAGCCTCAAAACCGGTGAGCAACGCGCGTTAAATGTTGTCCTTAAGCCCAAACTCGGCACGCTGAAAATTAGCGCGCAACCCGCCGATGCCCAGCTATATATCGACGGTGTCGCTAAAGGTAGTGCCAGACAAAGCCTGCAACTACTGGCACGACCCCACCGTATTGAAATTCGCAAAGCAGGTTATACCAGTCACATCGCAACACTCACACCACA
Source organism: Porticoccaceae bacterium (assembly GCA_041584575.1). GTDB lineage: Bacteria > Pseudomonadota > Gammaproteobacteria > Pseudomonadales > Porticoccaceae > Reddybacter. Next base: position 916 of record JBFHDT010000281.1, on the reverse strand, counting down.
ACCGGGCGTTGAACGCACACTACAGGTAACATTGAAAACTGAGGCTCAAACCCGTGCCGCCAGTATTCCCGCCATGATTACTGCTCCTGGCGGACAGCCATTAAAATTATTTCGCCCCAATACCGTTTTGACACTCGGCGCATCGCGCCGTGAACAAGGCCGCCGCGCCAATGAAATACTGCGTAAGGTAGAGCTGAAGCGCCCTTTTTACCTCTCTAGCACGGAGGTCAGCAATCAACAATTTCAGCAATTTAGACGACAGCACACCTCCAACCACGCCAATGGCCACACCCTCAATCAACGGCACCAGCCCGTTGTCAGTGTCACCTGGACCAGCGCAGCACTCTACTGTAACTGGCTGAGCGAACAGCAAGGTTTAGCGCCTTTTTATATTGAAAAAGACGGCGAAATCAGCGCTTACGACACACAAGCCCTGGGTTATCGTCTACCCACAGAAGCTGAATGGGCCTGGGCTGCGCGCTGGCAAAAAGGCGAGATGGCAAAATTCCCCTGGGGGAAATCACTCGTGCCAGCCAAAAAAACCAGTAATATCGCCGATGCCAGTGCCGCCAATATTCTGCCCCGCGTACTCAGAGACTACAATGACGGCTTTGTAGTCTCTGCTCCCGTGGCCAGCCTGCTGGCTAACGATAAAGGCTTGTACGATATAGGCGGCAATGTTGCCGAGTGGGTTAACGACTATTACAGCCTTGCCGTGAATGCATCTGGTAGTGTGGAAAAAGACCCCGTCGGCCCCAGCAAAGGGCAATTCAAAATTGTCCGGGGGGCGAGCTGGCGACACAGCGGCATGACAGAACTGCGCTTGTCCTACCGCGACTACAGTGACAGCGCCCGCGATGATTTGGGCTTTCGCATTGCCCGCTACGCTGAATAAAGTAATACCATGACCGTATGC
>JBFHDT010000280.1:0-3625 GCA_041584575.1 Porticoccaceae bacterium | reverse complement strand
GGCGGCATACATAGTCTTAACTGGGCATTTAAGTCAGGACTTAAAGGTTTACAGGTCGTAAAAACCTTTGCCTTCCTTCGCCAGTTTCGCCAGTAATGGCGCTGGCTGCCAGTAGTGGTCGCCAAACTGTTTAGCGTATTTGGCGTAAGCATCGACAATATTTTGCAAACCAATTTGGTCAGCCCAGAACATCGGGCCACCTTTATAGCCAGGGAAGCCGTAGCCATTGATCCAGATAATATCAATATCCAGCGGCCGTGCAGCAATACCCTCTTCAAGGATTTTTGCCCCCTCATTGACCATTGGATAGAGGCAACGCTCGAGTATTTCCTGATCGCTAATCGCGCGTTGTTCAATGCCCGCTTCTTTAGCGCACTCGGCAATCAAGGCTTTCACAATAGGGTCGGGAATCGGCGTGCGACCATCTTCGTATTTATAAACACCAGCATTGGTTTTTTGCCCGTAACGGCCCATCTCGACAATTTTATCGATCCACACCGAGTCGCGTTTTTCAATCTTACCCGCCTTGCGGCGCTCCTCACGCACTTTGTAGCCGACATCGAGACCGGCCATGTCAGCCATTGTGAAAGCACCCATGGGGAAACCGAAATCGAACAGTACTTTATCGACCTGCTCGGGGCTAGCACCCTCTTCAACCAAATACGCAGACTCGCGCGTGCGCTGGTGCAACATGCGGTTGCCGACAAAACCATCACACACACCGACCATGGCGCCAATTTTGCCAATACGCTTGGAAAAGCTCATTACTGTGGCAATCACATCATCCGCCGTTTTTTCACCACGTACATTTTCCAGCAGGCGCATCACATTGGCCGGGCTGAAAAAGTGCATGCCGATCACATCTTCAGGTCGACCAGTAACACCGGCAATTTCATCGACATCGAGAGTTGAAGTATTGGTGGCAAGAATGGCACCAGGGCGACAAACACTATCGAGCTTTTTAAAAACCTCTTTTTTAACGTCCATATTTTCGAAGACGGCTTCAATCACAATATCGACGTCTTTAATGTCATCATAGCTCAACGTTGGCTCGATCAAAGCCATGCGCTTTTCGACATCGGCCAAAGAAATACGGCCTTTTTTCGCCGTGTTTTCATAGTTTTTACGAATTAAAGCGATACCTTTATCGAGAAATTCTTGCTTCATTTCCAACAGCTTGACGGGGATGCCCGCATTGGCAAAATTCATCGCAATGCCGCCACCCATAGTGCCGGCGCCGACAACCGCGCCGCAGTTAATTTCACGCTTAACCGTGTCTTTCGCCAAGCCGGGGACTTTGGCCACCTCACGCTCAGCGAAAAAGATATGGCGCTGCGCTGCCGACTCGCTAGAGTGCATTAATTCCATAAACAGTGCTTCTTCACGCGCCATGCCCTCGTCGAAAGGTAATTCAAAAGCGGCGCGAATAGATTTAATGATATGAAAAGGTGCGAGAAAACCGCGCTGTTTACGAGCAATACTTTTCTCGAAGTTATCGAACACTTCGGGGCCGGCAGCCTCGGGGGTAATATCGCGTATGGCGCGTGGGCCAATGCCGTCGGCAAGTAACTTTTCAGCATAGGCGATGCCCGCCGCTTCGAGATCACCCTCAACAATTTCATCAACAATACCCAGCTCCAGCGCCTTAGCTGCAGGCACATGGCCACCGCCAACAATCAACTCAAGCGCGGCTTGTGCACCCACTAAACGCGGTAAACGTTGAGTACCACCAGCACCGGGTAATAAGCCGAGGTGAACTTCGGGCAAACCCACTTTGGCAGAGGCCAACGCAACGCGATAGTGGCAACCCAGGGCAACTTCCAGCCCACCGCCAAGAGCGGTGCCGTGAATCGCGGCAACAATGGGTTTGCTAGCCGTTTCCATACTGCCAATAACCGGCACCAGACCGGGCTCACCCATGCCTTTGGCAAATTCGGTAATATCGGCACCGGCAATAAAGGTTCTACCTTCGCAAATCAACACCATCGCTTTCACGCTGTCGTCACCCAGCCCCTGTTCAACGCAGGCTTTGAGACCCGCGCGAACGGATTGATTTAAGGCGTTAACGGGAGGGTTGTTGATTGTAATCAGGCCTATTGCGCCCTGTTTTGAAAAACTCACGGTATCGGACATAGTGCTTCCTTATTTTATTAAGTGATACGTTGAATATATGTTGGCGCTCTCAATACTATTTTGCCAAATGCTCTTTTAATGCAGCAATATAATCTTCTGCGTGACGATGTGTAGAGGCGATGTCGAGCAAGCTCTGGCCCTCGGGATTGGTGGCATTAATATTTCTTTTTGCCGCTGTAAAAAAACCCAGAAATGTCCTAAAGTTTTCCTCTCGCATGCCGCGATAGGCTTTTTCAAGCACGTGAAAATCACCATCGACACCTTTTGGCGCTTCGTAATTTAAAAAACTCTTGATGCGCTCGTCATCAAATTTTTCACCAAGCACTTTCTGTTTATCTTTTTTTAAAGCCATTATTTACTACCTAACATTATTTTCTGACTAAATAGAATTAACCAAGTTTCACTGTCTAACGAGTATTGTTTATAGCAAAGCGTTCAGCTTTTGCAGTAAGACTTCATTAACCTGCTGTGGATTGGCCTGCCCCTTTGAGGCTTTCATGATTTGACCGACAAAGTAACCGAGCATTTTTGGCCGCTTAGACTCATCCGCCTTACGATAATTCTCCACTTGCTTAGCGCTATTGCCTATCACCGTATCAACCATAGCTTCGATAGCACCGCTGTCGGACACCTGCTTCAAACCACGGGCTTCGATAATACTATCGGGTTCACCTTCACCCGCCCACATGGCGCCAAACACTTCACGAGCCATTTTATTGGAGATTGTTTTGTCGACAATACGTGTAATTAAGGCCGCCAGTTGGTCGGCACTGACCGGGCAATATTGTATCAACTGATCTTCACTATTTAAGCGTGCAGCCAGTTCACCTGTCACCCAGTTGGCCGCCAGTTTGGCATCGCCACATTCACTGGCTACTGTTTCAAAATAAGTGGCCGTCGCAAGTTCATCGGAAAGAACGCTCGCATCGTAGGGAGACAAGCCATAGCTACTAACAAAGCGAGCACACCGAGCCTCGGGCAATTCCGGCAGCGATGCTCTCACGGCATCGACATAGGCTTGATCAATTTCTATCGGCAACAAATCCGGGCAGGGGAAATAGCGATAATCATTGGCCTCTTCCTTACTACGCATCGCACGGGCGGTGTGGGTGTCACCATCGTAAAGCCGAGTTTCCTGCTTAACTTTGCCACCGTCTTCGATCAAATCAATTTGACGCGCCACTTCCTGAACAATCGCCCGCTCCATAAAACGAAAGGAATTGAGGTTTTTCGTTTCCGTGCGCGTACCCAGAGCTTCGCCTTTTTTACGTACCGAAACATTGACGTCGAAACGCATGGAGCCCTGCGCCATTTCACCATCGCAAATGCCGATGGACACCACCAGTGCGTGCAATTTCTTGGCGAAGGCAACCGCCTCTTCCGGGCTGCTCATATCGGGTTCAGAAACGATCTCTATCAGCGGTGTACCAGCCCGGTTGAGATCGATGCCCGACATGCCATGAAAATCTTCGTGCAGGGACTTGCCCGCATC